>CP119310.1:3810000-4110000 GCA_029203185.1 Candidatus Chryseobacterium colombiense
CATTGATTAAAGTTTTGGTTAATTGTCCGTTATTGGTTTCAATGTATAAATGAGAAACAGGATTGTTGACTTGATGTTCTGCATAATAATCATAAAGTCCCTGCAAATCTGTTCCTTTCATTTTTACAATGATCACTTCATTTTCGAAAGGCATTACTTCAAACACACTTTTCAGTAAAATATCTCCTTTGCCAATTGTTGTACGGATTCCTCCGATATTGATCAATGCGGCATCAACATTTTTCTGAAGATTTTTCTTCGCCCACTCATTAGCTCCATCGAATGTATAGTCTGCTAAAAGATTGCCCAAATTACTGTTGTCACCTTGTTTTGTAAGGTCTATATTGGTGTGTGAGATTTTCTGATTCATCTCTTTATCCAATTTTAGCTTATAAGGTTCAATAATTTTTACAAACTCATCATCATTCTTTAGCTCATTATTAATAGAAATGTTTTTCTGGGTTTTCACCTCCGAAAGCTGTATCGAAGAAGCTGATGAAGCCGTCTTACAAGCAGACAGCGTTGCCAGAGCAATTCCTAGTAATATGAATTTATTTTTCATAATCTCTTTTAGTATATGCAAATATAATTATATGTAGAATAAAACATTATTATTTATTATAAATTCTTAGCGTAAATGATTAAATTTGACAAAAATAATTCTAACAGATGAGCATTTTAAAAGGAGTAGGTGTTGCATTGGTGACACCCTTTAATGAAGATTTATCCGTAGATTTTGAAAGTTTAACAAAGCTGGTTGACTTCAACATCGAAAACGGAACCAATTATTTAGTTGTTTTGGGAACTACAGCCGAAGCTGCGACGCTTTCTGCTGAAGAGAAGAAACAGGTGATTGAGCATATCATTAAGGTTAATAATAAACGCGTTCCTTTGGTTTTAGGAATTGGCGGAAATAATACTCTTGAAGTCAAGAAACAGATTGAAGAAGCGGATCTTTCCGAATTTGAAGCGGTACTTTCTGTGTCTCCGTATTACAACAAACCTAACCAGGAAGGACTTTATCAGCATTATAAAGTGCTCGCTTCTACAGGAAAAAATATCATTATTTATAACGTTCCTTCAAGAACAGGGCAAAATATTGAGGCGGAAACAACATTGCGTCTTGCAAAAGAATTCCCGAATTTATTTTTAATTAAAGAAGCGGCACCCAATATTCTTCAATATTTTGATATTTTAAGAAAAAAACCAGAAGGATTCAATTTAGTTTCCGGAGATGATGAATATACACTTCCTGTAACTTTGGCTGGTGGAAATGGAGTTATTTCTGTAATCGGGCAGGCATATCCTAAAGAATTTTCTACAATGGTTCAGCTGGCTTTTGATAAAAAAGTTGATGAAGCTTATGAGATTCACAATAAATTAGTTGAAATCACAAGATTGATTTTTGCAGAAGGAAATCCTTGTGGAATTAAAGTGATTTTAGCAGAAAAGGGAATTATTAAAAACTATCTGAGACTTCCGTTAGTGAAGGCTTCTGAAGGTCTTCATGCGAAGATTAAAGCTGAAATGGCCAATATTTAACAGTATTCCAGTAACATTTTTTAGTTACTATAAACATATAGGGTGAAAAGTTTTAATGCTTTTCACCTTTTTTAATCAGTAAATATAATAAGATGAAATTTATAAAAGCTACAGAAATTGATATACCTCTAATTCAGGAATTGGCTAGAAGATCATGGGAAAATGCTTATGCAGAAATACTTTCTAAGGAACAGATGGAATATATGCTGAATACTATGTATTCTAAAGAAGAAATAGCTAATCATTTACAGAATACCGATTATCATTATTTTTTGATTAAAGATGAGAATAATGATTCCTACGAAGGTTTTATAGGCTTTGAAAATAACTATGAGGAAAATACGACGAAGCTTCACAGGATTTACCTTGTCCCTGAAAGCAAAGGAAAAGGAGTGGGTAAAAAAGCATTGTTGTTTTTAAATGGTCAAGTTGCTGAATATGGTGATAAAAGGATTATTCTGAATGTCAATAAATATAATTCTGCAAGAAATTTTTACGAGTCTCAAGGATATAAAGTTTATGATGAAGGGATTTTTGATATCGGGAACGGCTTTTTTATGGATGATTTTCTGATGGAAAATATTTTGAGTAGCTAAAAATTATATAACATTTTTTGATAATTCTATAATATGTGAATTGATTTATTTTGGCATATTTGCAGGTATCAAGTCGCATATAAATATAATGTACATATACTTTGTCATAAGCATTTTTAGCTTTTAGTAAGTATATTTTTTTTTCATCCTTAGTGTTTAATTCCTGTATCAAAACATACAGGAATTTTTTTTAATTTTCTATATCACTTTAAATTGAAATAATATGTATATTTACTTAGAATATAAACACACTTAAGTTAGGATGAAAATGTATGTTAAATTTGATTTCAACGCTCTCTGCAGGAAAGTGTTGGACGAAAAGCTAAAAGAATACGGAGTGAAGTATCGTATGCTCGATTTTGGAGAAGTTGAGTTCTATGAAGATTTCACTCAGGAGCAGCACAATGTCTTTAAGGAAAAACTTCAAGATTACGGTATTGAAGTCATTGAAAGTCAAAAAATAGCTCTTGTGCAGAAAATAAAAGATGCCATTGTAGAGCTTGTTTTTTCGGAAAATAATATTTCTGTGAAAGCCTCTATTTACATTTCTGAAAAGCTGAATCACAGCTATGGATATTTATCTAATCTTTTTTCTGAAATTACTTATAGTTCCATCGAGAACTTCATCATCATCCAGAAGATTGAATATGCTAAAGAATTAATGATAAGCAATAAATACAGTCTAACTGAAATTTCATTACGGCTTAACTATTCGAGTGTAGCTCATTTAAGCAGTCAGTTTAAAAATATTACGGGTCTTACCCCTTCTTTGTTTTTAAAGATTGTCAGTAAAAGGAAAAGCCTTAAAGAAAAAGAAATAGAACTCAGTATAAGAAGCTTAGTATGAACAAAGAGTTTTTGAATGCCACATTGTTGGATTCCGATGTGCATAGTCTTATACTTTTAAGAAAAATACTTCAAGAACATAAAATAAAAATAAGGTGTACAGATTTTTATAGTGATGAAGACCTGAGTCAATATTTAAACAAAGCCATATATGGAGTTCCTGATGTTGTTTTTATAAATTATCAGGATATTCAGGCTACAGATTTTTTGCTTATAAGGGAAAGGATAGATGATATCAGATATAACTCAGCAATATTTGTGGTTTATTCCAATCATCTAGACGATAGTGAGATAGAAAATATTCTTATTTCCGGAGCGAATATTTTTTTGAAATTAAATGATGATTATAGTAAGCTTAAAAAAATGATCTCAGAAATTATTACAATGATTTGGCAATATCAGACTTCGGGATTGAATCGAAGCAATTTCATTATGAAGATGTTATAAAGTTAAATTTTCACGTTAAAGTGATAATTTTGTAAGAAATAATTATAATAATGTAATTTTTTTTTCTAGGGATATGTCAATTTTGTAATAGAAATTAATAACACAAATAAATTATATAAAAGGCATATTGCTAGAGAAGTTACTATTATCTCTATCTTGAATCTTAAATAAACGTTAGTTAAACAAAATGAATTGTTAAAGTCTCCAATTTAAGCGTAGAAGATCTTTAAATAAAACGGTACAATCATGAAAACTCAAACAGTTAAAAGAATCTTCTCTTAACTCAAATAGTTGGTTTTTATAATAATTATTTGGAAACTCAATTCATTTTGTTTTTTATTTTGCCTTTCAATTTCTTCTTAATAACAGTTGTTAAAAGTCGTGAAAAAAAATTTTCCACGACTTTTTTTATGAAATTTTACTCCACTTGTTCTTTCCGCGGTAGTATCTCACATAATAATTTTTGGTCAACTGATTATCCGATCTGCTAAGAAGAGGATCAGCTTCCAGAATTTTATCAACGGTTTTTTTGGTCAGCTTTATAATGGCAGAATCTTCAATCAGATCCAATCTTTTAAAGTCTACCACGCCACTTTGCTGGGTTCCGAGAATATCTCCGGGACCACGAAGTTTCATATCGACTTCAGAAATTTTGAAACCGTCATTAGTTTCTGTCATGGTTTTGATACGGGTTCTGCTGTCGGAAGATAATTTATCGGAAGTCATCAGAATACAATAGCTCTGTTCTGCACCACGACCTACACGGCCGCGCAATTGGTGAAGCTGTGACAAACCAAATCTTTCAGCGCTTTCAATCACCATTACAGAGGCGTTTGGAACATTTACTCCAACTTCAATTACTGTTGTCGCTACCATGATTTCTGCTTTTCCTGAAGCAAAATAGCTCATGGCGGCATCTTTTTCATCAGGTTTCATTTTTCCGTGGAGCATCGTTACATTATACTTTGGAAAATTATCCATGACATTTTCCAATCCGACCATCAGATTTTTATAATCTAAAGTTTCAGATTCTTCAATTAAAGGATAAACAAAATAGACCTGTCGTCCTTTTTGAATTTCCTCCCTACAGAAATTGTAAACGTAAGCTCTGTCTTTTTCACGCCTGTGAGCTGTGATAATCGGTTTTCTTCCAACCGGCATTTCATCGATGACAGAAACATCAAGATCAGAATAAAAGCTCATGGCCAATGTTCTGGGGATAGGAGTCGCAGTCATCACTAAAATATGCGGAGGAATTTTATTTTTAGCCCAAAGTTTTGCGCGTTGAGCAACTCCAAATCTGTGCTGCTCATCAATAATGGCTAATCCCAGATTTTTGAACTTTACTTTGTCTTCTAAAACGGCGTGCGTTCCCACTAAAATAGAAAGCTCTCCGTTTTCAAGCTGTTCATGAATAACTTTTCTTTCGGAAGCTTTGGTAGAACCCGTGAGAAGACGAATGTTTATACCAGTTCCGGTCAGGAGATCTTTAATTCCATTATAATGTTGTTGAGCGAGGATTTCCGTAGGAGCCATCATACAGCTCTGGAAACCGTTATCCATAGCTATCAACATGGTCAATAAAGCCACCATTGTTTTTCCTGAACCTACATCGCCCTGCAAAAGCCTGTTCATCTGGATGGGTTTCTTCATATCCTGACGAATTTCCTTAAGCACTCTTTTTTGTGCTCCGGTAAGTTCGAATGGAAGATTATTTTCATAAAAGCCTGTAAAAAAATCTCCCACTATGGGAAACGGATTACCATGTGACTGGGTTTTATGATGAAGCTTTTTTAAAGCATAGCCTAGTTGAAAAAAGAAAGATTCTTCAAATTTTAACCTGTAATTGGCTTTTTCAAAATGTTCCAAGTCTTTTGGAAAATGGATATTCAGATAGGTGTGCTGCCTTGATAAAAATTTAAAATGTTTCATCATATATTCAGGCATATTTTCTTCAATCAGATTGGGAATTTCTTTGCAGATATTCTTTAAAACAGTCTGAAAGAACTTTTGATTCAATCCTCTTTTTGTCAGCTTTTCCGAACTTGGATAAATTGGTCTTAGACGATTATCACTTTCTTTTTTTTCTTCAATCTCAATTTCCGGATGCGGCATCGAAAACTGATTGTTAAATACATTGATCTTTCCGAAAATATAAATTTCCTTATTCACGGGAATTTGTTCTTTCAGCCATTTAGAATACTGAAACCAGACCAAATCCATAGAACCGGTATCATCATTAAATTTAGCGGAAAGCCGCTTCGTTTTTCCTGTTTGTATTTCCTGAATGCTTGTAATTTTCCCTTTCAGCTGAATATCAGTATTCACATTGTTAAGCTGGGAAATTTTATGAACTTTACTTTTATCCAGATAACGAAGAGGGTAGAAGTTCAACAGATCTTCTACGGTTGAAAGTCCTAACACATTTTTGATGAGTTTGGCTTTTTCAGGACCGATGCCTTTTACATATTCTATGGAAGTTTCGAGATTCATTTGTCAAGCTTCGAAATGAGTGCTTTGGGTTTTGAATGGAAAAACAAAAGTTCTAATTTCGGTAAAATAAAAAAGACTTCCAAAAAATTTGGAAGCCTCTGTACTATTTTTTAAGATTAAAATTTTAGACCAAGAAAATCAAAATTATTTTTAATCTTTTATTTTGGATTTGAATTTTTTCTGATAATCTTCCCACTGCTCTCTGGAACGGATTTTTTTGAACATATCTTTTGAGATAAACTCTAAATAGGGCTCCAGCTCTTTGGCAGATAATTCACCTTGCAAAATGGTGATTGGTCCGCCGTTTTCATCCAGAAAGACTGTACTTGGAACAGCTCCTACATTCATATATTGCGTAAATTCGTGTAAAGAATTTCTTCCTTTTTTTACCTCGGCATTGTGATTTGAAAACTTTCTGTCAAAAATTTCGATCGTTTTTTTTTCTTCTGCATTAAATTTTACGGGGTAATAATTTTCATTGATAATATCTGCTATTATCTGATGTCCGTAGGTTTTTTTATCCATAATCTTACACGGACCACACCAGTCTGCATAAAAATCGATCAATATTTTTTTTGGATTTGTTTTCTGAGCTTTTAAGGCCTCTTCAATAGTCATCCATTTTACCTGAGCAAAGTTGAGTGTAGCCAAAAACAGGCAAAGTATGCTTATAATTTTCTTCATAATTTGATATTTAAGTAAAAATAAGCATTTGCTCATTTCTATTTTACATCCTGCATTAATTTTTTCACGAATGGGGAAATCAAAATTAATACCACTCCGGCAATTACAGCATATAATCCTAATTGTTTATATCCATCGGTATAAGTGATCAAAGCATCATAGTTGGTAGAGCCTTCTTTTGCGGTGGCTAAGCCTGCTCCAATAATTCCTGCAACATACTGTCCATACGCTGAAGCCAAAAACCACATTCCCATCATCATTCCCTGAAGATTTTTTGTGGAAAGCTTCGTCATGATGGATAATCCGATAGGAGAGAGACAAAGTTCTCCCAAAGTAATCACTAATAAAGCAATGGTAAAGAAATTCAAAGAAGTAATTCCTTGAAGATCAGCGAAAATTCTTGTGGCAAATAAAATATAATATCCTAATCCTAAGAAAATAAACCCTAAACCAAATTTAATAATTGTGTTAGGTTCAATTTTTCTTTTATTCAGCCAAATCCAAAGCAGTCCGATGAGTGGTGCAAGGAAAATAATGAAGAAAGCTCCCCCTGAATTATTGACACCATTTGGATCTAAGCCAAGAAGGTCTTTATTCAAGTTTTTTGCTGCGAAAATGCTTAGTGAACCACCACTTTGCTCATAAATCCCCCAAAATAAAATTGAGAATAAAATGAAAACTAAAGCAGCCCAGAGTTTTTTACGTTCAGAAGGCGTTACCTTTGTCATTTCGTAGAACAAATAGATCAACGTTAAAGGTCCTACTGTCCACATGAAATAATCTGTATACTCAGTTTTTGCAACCATTACCATGATGATCGGAATGAAGATTAATGATACAACATATGTTCCGTATTCTTTCCATTTTGGCATAGGAGCAGATTTTACTTCATTGTCAGGATGGCCAGGTTGAAGCCCGATTGTTCCTAAGCTTCTCTGAGTGAAAACGAAGTTTATCAAACTTATTACCATTACAATAGCTGCAAATCCGAATGCTAAATGCCATCTTAATTCTTCTGGAATAATGCTGGCAAAAAGTTCTCCTTTTCCTATGGCAATGCATAAATATCCGCCAAGCAATGCTCCAAGATTAATTCCGGCATAAAAAAGTGAAAATCCTGCGTCTGCCCTTGAATCGTTTGGTTTGTAAAGTTGTCCCACCATTGAAGAGATATTAGGCTTAAAGAAGCCTGTCCCTACAACGGTAAATGCAATTCCCAGAAAGAAAAATTTGTGAGGATCTGCTGCCAGAATCAAACTCCCGACAATCATTAAAAGTCCACCCCAGAAAAGAGATTTTCTGAAACCTAAGATTTTATCAGCGAAAAGTCCGCCAACAAAAGTGAAAGCATAAACGAAAGCTTGTGTTGCTCCGTATTGAAGGTTGGCTTCTCTTTCATGAAAATCGAGTTGGGAGATCATAAAGAATACCAACATTCCTCTCATTCCGTAGAAACAGAAACGTTCCCACATTTCAGAGAAGAAAAGGCTCCAGATTTGCTTAGGGTATTTTCCTTCAAAATTTTGTATTTCTTCTAGAGTTTTGCTCATAATAAGTATATGATTAAGTTTAAATAAGGAAGTTCGTATCAGATTTTGATAAAGAACATACGAAAATAAAAAAAACCTCTGACTTAGCAGAGGTTTCACTGTATTTTATTTGATGCAGATTAGTTTACACCATGCATCATTTTCTTTAAAAATGGTGAAATTAGAGCAAGGATTACCGCAGCAATACCGCAAAGTACTACGAATACCATAAAGAATTCGAATAGGTTGTGAATTTCAAATCCTGCGAAAGTTGGATTTTGTAAAGGCAATTGGGCTTTTTCAAAAGCAGCTGCCTGATCAGCAGTTAAAGTTACTTTTTTATCCAGAACATCCTGAAGATTAACTCCTATTTTCTGTGCTGCTTCAAACTTCTCACCGGTTGCAGGCAAGATAGAACCTAAAGTTCCTGCTAATGCATAACCAGCTGCGTTTGCGATGAAGAATACTCCATATAACAATGAAGCGAATCTTTTAGGAGCTAATTTTCCTACCAATGATAATCCGATCGGAGATAAACAAAGCTCACCACAAGTCTGGATGAAATATAGTAAAATTAACCATTTTACAGCTAAAAGTCCGTGATTTCCAAGATCTTTTACGTTGTGTGCGATGATGAAGTAAGAAACGGCGATCAAAGCTAATCCCATTGCTTGCTTGAATGGAGATACAGGCTCTTTTCCTCTGTTTCTCAATTTATCCCAAAGGATACTGAAAGGTACTGCCAAAGCTACAACGAAAATCCCGTTAAAGATCTGTACCATTGAAGGAGGCATATTCCATCCGAAGAAATGTCTGTCTGTCTGGTTGTCTGCGATAAAAGTTAAAGATGAACCAGCCTGCTCAAATGCAGCCCAGAAGAAGATTACGAAGAATGAAACGATATAGATTACCCAAATTCTGTCTCTTTCAATTTTAGTTAGAGAAGAATCGGACATAATTAAATAAGCCAATGAAATTCCACTTGCATATACTAATGAATAGATTACGTTTTGCCCTAATGCAAAGTGGAATAATGAACCAAGAATTACAAATAATGCTACTGCAATTCCAACAGAAGCACTGGAGAATTTTGCAGTCTGTGCTTCTCCTTCCTCAAAATCTTCAGAAGTATTGTGTTTTGGTAATCCTCCGATTGGTCTTCCAGCCGGTGTTACAACATATTTATTTTTAAGGATTAAGAACGTAACAGTACCTACCATCATTGCAATGGAAGCTGCTAAGAATCCCCATTTGAATGCGTGGATATCTCTGATTCCGTCTGCAGATTTTACGTCTCCGATTAAAGGGCAAATCAACTGGCCTAGGAAAGCTCCTAAGTTGATCCCCATATAGAAAATAGTAAATGCAGAGTCTAATTTAGATTTTTCCTGTTTTGGATAAAGACTTCCAACCATTGAAGAAATGTTCGGTTTGAAGAATCCGTTACCAAAAATAATGATTCCCAAAGCAGTCCACATGATTGTAGTAGCTGTTCCTAAGCTAGATCCGAAAGTACTTGCACTTACGAATAGCAAGAACTGACCAATTGCCATTAAAGTACCTCCAAGAAGAATACAGTATCTGTTTCCTAAGAATCTGTCGGCGATGAAACCACCCAACATTGGAGTAAGATAACAAAGAGCAAGGAAACCTCCGTAAATAATTGAAGCATCTGCCTCCTTCATCAAAAGCGAGTTTACCATAAATAGGGTAAGCAATGCTCTCATCCCATAAAAGTTGAAACGCTCCCACATTTCTGTTCCGAACAGAACCCATAATCCTTTTGGATGCCTGGAGTTCTTATTCTCTACAAATTCATCCGGTTTCGGACTTAATGCTTCAGTATTATCCATTTTTTATTGTTAATTTTTGTTAAGACTGACAAATATAGTTTTTTTTGTGTTTTCGGCAAGGTTTTAATTTTATATTTAAATAAAAAAGCCGTAGAATAAGTCTACGGCTTTATTTTCTTATTATAAATGAGAATTAATGTCCTTTTTCTTTCATGATTCTGTTCAGTCTTTTTAACATAGAAAGGCCTAAAAGAGTAGCAAATATCAACAAAGCGAAGTTTACTAAGAAATAATTCATTTTATTGTCATAATTGTACCAAGTACTTGCTAAAATCCCGGAAAGTTTATTCCCTACAGAGTTGGCTAAGAAGAAACCACCCATCATCAAAGCAGTAATTCTAGCAGGAGAAAGTTTGGAAACGAATGATAATCCCATCGGCGAAAGGCATAATTCTCCGACTGTGATGACTCCGTAACTTGCAACTAACCACCAAGGTGAAACTTTTACAGCACCGTTATCTCCGGCCCAGACTGCTAAAACCATTACCAAACAAGATAATCCCGAGATGAAAAGTCCCAATACGATTTTTGTGGGAGTTAATGGTTCTTTTCCTTTTCTTCTCAGTAATGCCCAAAATCCGACAACAAGCGGAGTCAGTGCAATTACCCAAAACGGATTGATGGACTGGAATAATTCTGTGTTATAGAGTGCAACTTCTTTTTGAGGATTTTTTTCTAAATCAGCTTTTTCTTCTTTAGATATATTTTTAAAATATACATCTTTTCCCATTTTTTTGATGGTTTTTCCTTCTTTATCCTTTTGAGAACGAAATTGATCATCATAAACAGCTACCTCTTTGTCAACATAGAATTTTCCTTTTATTCCTTTTTCCCCATCAATCATATTTATTGATCTTAGTAGCTCTACCAAAGTAGTTGGAATTGATCTATCTGTATAATAATTTGCCCATCTTGTTAAAGCTGTTCCGTTCTGTTTGAAAACTGCCCAGAAAAACATACTGATCATGAAAACAGATAATAAAGCTCCGATGGAAGATTTTTCTTCCGGTTTTGCTTTAAAATAAAGAGAGGCATAAAAATAAATAACAGGGATACATGCAAAAATGAAAGCATCTGTATTATCACTTCCAAAAATATTTCCAGGGATAAACCAGCCAATTGCTCCGGCAATTATAGCCGGTAAGAAAACTTTCATCAGAATTTCAGAAAGTTTGGTGTCACCTTCCTGAACAGGTTTCATTTGGGCTGCGTGTATGTAATGTTTTCTACCGATAGTAAAAATCACCATACCGATTAACATTCCGACTCCGGCAGTGATAAACGCTTCACCCCAACCGAATTTATTTCTCATGAAAGCCGCAATAATATTGCAGATAAACGCTCCAATATTAATTCCCATGTAGAAAATATTATATCCGGAATCCTTATTGGCTTTATAAGGCTCTTCAGAGTACAGATTTCCAAGTAAAGTAGAAATCGTAGGTTTAAAGAAGCCGTTTCCGATAATGATTAGAGCTAAAGAAGTATAAAATAATGTCAGATCTTTGAAAATACCCATTCCAATATATCCGGCTGCCATTAAAACTCCGCCCAGATAAATAGATTTGATGTAGCCTAAAACCCGGTCTGCCAAAAAACCACCAATAAAGGGAGTAAGATACGTTAACGCGATATAAGTTCCGAAAATATCGTCTGCAGTTTTGTCAGGAAGTCCAAGCCCCCCTTTTAAACCAGTTGGTTCAATCACATACAATACAAAAATTCCGAGAATTAAATAATACCCGAAACGTTCCCACATTTCAGTAAAGAAGAGGAAAGGCAACCCTTTAGGATGTTTAGTCTTCATATTTTCAAATTTCAATTTTTCCAAAAATAAGTTTTTAATTTTAATTGATAAAATAAATTGAATTTTGACTAATTGATTAATGAAATAAATATAAAAATCCCTCTCAACTCTGAAAGGGATTCTGTATGTAGCTATTATTCTGACGAAGGAATAATCTCAATAGATCAAACTCTTACAGAATAACAAAATAGTCTTATAAATTCTCCAAAATAAAATCAGTCATTTTCTGATACAGCTGTGGTCTTGTCTGTCCGCCATAAATGCCGTGGTTTTTATCAGGATATGCCATAAATTCAAACTGTTTTTTATTCTGGATCAAGGCTTCAGAAAATTCCATTGAATTCTGGAAATGTACATTGTCATCGGCTGTTCCGTGAATTAACAGGAATTTCCCTTTTAATAAATTCGCATATTCAGTAGGTGAATTTTTATCATATCCATCGGGATTTTCCTGTGGGGTTCTTAAAAATCTTTCTGTATAAACTGAATCATAATATCTCCAGTTAGTCACCGGAGCCACTGCGATTCCCGTTTTGAAAACATCAGCACCTTTAGTCATGGCTAAACTTGCCATATACCCACCAAAGCTCCATCCGAAGATTCCGATTCTTGATTTATCAATATAGGATTGATTTCCGAACCATTTTGCAGCCGCAATCTGATCTTCAATCTCATATTTTCCTAAATTCATGTACGTTACTTTTTTGAATTTAGCTCCTTTGTACCCTGTTCCACGTCCGTCAACACAAGCTACAATATAGCCTTTCTGTGCCAACATTTCAAACCAAATCCCGTTTCCGTTATCCCAAGAGTTGGCAACCTGTTGAGAACCCGGACCAGAATACTGGAACATGAACAGTGGATATTTTTTGTTCTTATCAAAATTTTTAGGCTTAATGATCCATGCGTTCATCTGATCTCCAGCTTCGTTGGGAATCGTGATAAATTCTTTTTCAGTGAAATTATCCGCTTTTAATTTCTGAAGCTGTGCATCATTATTCTGGAGTTCTTTTACGACTTTACCACTTCCGTCTTTAAGAACGTAAGTGTATGGTTTTGCGGCAGTGGATGAAGTTTCAATAAAGTAATTGTAGCTTTTACTGAAATTTGCAGAATTGTTTCCTTCTGTATTCGAAATCAACTGGCTTTTTCCGTTTTCAATATTGACTTTGGAAACCACTTTGTTGATACTCCCTTTTTCTGTTGTCTGTATATAGATTTCTTTGGATTTTGGATTATAACCGTAATAATCTGTTACTTCCCAATTTCCTTTGGTAACCTGCTTTTTCAGTTTTCCGTTCTGATCATACCAGTACAGATGACGGTTTCCGTCTCTTTCAGATCCCCAAAGGAAGCTGCTATCATCCAGAAATTCTAATGTTACATTATCTGTATCGATCCATTTCTCATCCGTTTCTGTGAAAAGTTTTTTTACTTCTCCGGTTTGAGTATTCACTTTTAAAATATCTGAAGCATTCTGCGTTCTTTCAGAAGTAATAAGGACAATTTCATCCGGTTTTGCTGTCTGAATAACATTTGGAATGTAGTAATTTTTAAAATTATCAAGATTTATTTTTGACTTTTTACCACCATCCAAAAGGTAAATATGAGCAGATACTACAGAGTTTTTTTCTCCTGCTTTTGGATATTTATAACGCATTTCGGTCGGATAAAGCGTTTTTCCATAAATAGGAATATAAATTTCCGGAACCTGGCTTTCATCAGATTTTACAAAAACAATCGCGTTGGAGTTTTTTGTCCATTCATATTGTCTTGCATGTCCGAATTCTTCTTCATATACCCAGTCTGCAAGACCATTTAGTATTTTATTTTTAACGCCGTGTTCTGTAACCTGAGTAATTTTTCCTGAACTTAAATCCTGATAAAAAATATTGTTATCTACGATGAAAGCTATTTTGGTCGCATCCGGAGAAAATCTCGGCTCCTGAACAGGTTTTCCATCATTTAATGCAATGGTTTTTCCTGATTTCAGATCTTTCACCTCAAATGTTCCTAAAAAAGAATGTCTGTAAATGGGTTGACTTCCTTTTTGTAATAAAATTTTAGATTCATCATCTGAAAACTCGTAGCTTTCAAAATTTCCGTCAACAATATTTCCTTCTTTTTGAGAAGTTTTATAAGAATATTTAGCAATTCCGCCTTGTTCGATCACTAAATAATTTTCACCGTTTTTCATGGAAGTGATTCCGGCAATGCCTTTTCCACGGTAATATCCTGAATATATTTTATCTAAAGTGATTTCCTGTGCAGCTAAACTTTGAAATGCAGCGGCAATTGTAAGCGTTAATAAGAATTTTTTCATTTCCAATTTTAAAGATCTCAAATATAATAATTTTATAAATGCTGAAAAAAGCAAATTAAAACGAGGATTTTGGCAACAAAATTGAATATAATGAATATATAATCAAATCAATAATAATTATGGAAACGAATGCATTTAACCAAAAGCTAAACCGATATGTTTTAGATAATCAAATTGTATATACCGGATTTTCAAGTTATCATGATGCTGAGCAATGTGCACAGAAAAAAGGAGGAACATTGGTAGAAGTAGGTTTTAAGGACGGAAATGATAATCCTGATATTTGTGAAGAAGCGCATTTGATAGAAAAAAAACTTCATTATTATGTAGATGCAGGTGATGAGTATAAATTTATCCATTCATCAGATCCCGGTTTTAGAAAATATGCAGATGAACTGCAGAAAATAAAAGCAAGTAATGACAAAACAAGCCCTGATGAAAGATATTTTGCCAATTTTGAAATTGAGAATACGGAAGATCCGATTATTGTATTAAAAAACAATCGATTAGAATCGGTGACTTCCAGAGAGCGTTCAAAGTATTTGAAGCATGCATGTGTTTATGAAATAGGGGTTGCCCTGCCTAAATCTTAAAAATAAAATATTATGAGCAAGACAAAATATTCAGAAAAAGCTCAGGACAAAGTAGGAAAGGTAATGCACGAATTCAAGGAAGGAAAACTGAAATCTTCTTCCGGAAAAAAAGTGACGAGCAGAAAACAGGCTGTAGCCATCGGTATTTCTGAAGCAAAAGAAAAAGGTTTAAAAGTACCTTCAAAAAAGAAATAAATTTAACGTAAAATAAAAAACGGTTTGAGATTCTCAAACCGTTTTTTATTTATTTAATGAAGCAGAATTAGCCTTCGTAATTATAGAGAACTTTGTAATATTCGTCTGCCATTCTATCACTGTTGAACTGATCTTTTACATCATTCATCGCGTTGTGCTGAATTTTTCTCCACGCATTAGGCTTTTCATAATAGGTCGGGAGAATTTCGTTTTCCAGGATTTCATATAGTTTATTCAGATCATAAGTATCCTGTTCGTAAACGCTCATATTTTGGTAATCAGCTTTAGGCACGACAAATGAATTTTCACCATGTTTTGCAAATTCAGGAATCCATCCGTCATCTGTAGATAAATTGACAGAACCGTTCATTGCTGCTGTCATTCCTGAAGTTCCTGAAGCTTCTCTCGGAACTCTCGGATTGTTTAACCAAAGATCTGAACCTTGTTTTAAAGATTTACTTAAAGAGAGCTCATAACCTGTAAGAACAGCCATACTTTTGTGATTCTTGCTTTCTTCCACTAATGAATTGAAGGTAGAAATTGCAGAATAATCCATTGGGTATGGTTTTCCCGCCCAAATGATCTGAACCGGATATTTTGGATGATTTAATAATTTGTATAATCTCTCTTTATCATGCAAAAGCAAATCTGCACGTTTATAACCGGCAAATCTTCTCGCCCAGACAATGGTGAATATATTGGGATTGAATAGATTTCCTGTCTGATCTGCTACAATTTTGAATAATCTTTTCTTGAGATGCTTTTTGCGATAATCGAAAACGGTCTCATCGTTCTCATCTTTTGAATTGTAAAGCGGTTTATCTGACCAATATTTGAATTCCTGAGCGTTGGTAATGGACGTGATTCCGCAAATTCCGGGATATTTGCTCCACATGGCTCTGGAGACTACCCCATGAAGTTTTGAAACGCCGTTGGCAATTTTTGCCATTTTCAAAGCACAAAGAGAATGGTTGAAGCGGTCATCATCAGAACCTTCTATCTTTTTCACTTCTTCCATGCTCAATCCCGAAAAATAGGACATATCATAACATAATTTCAGATTGTGTTTTTCATTTCCTGCTTCTTCAGGAGTGTGAGTAGTGAAAACCAGTTTTTCTTTTACTTTATTTAAATCTCCATTATACTTTTTCAGCAGATGAAATGCGGCAGGAAGTCCATGAGCTTCATTAAGATGGTAAGTATCCCTTTCGATATTCATTTCGTCCAGCAATCTTGCTCCGCCTTTACCCAATAAAATATATTGAGCCAGTTTTGTGGATTCATTCGCATCATAAAGCTTATGACAAATTGTTTTTGAAATATGATCGTTCTCCGGAACATCTGTTGATAAGAAAAACATGGGAGCCGTATTGAAAATTTCAGGATCCAGATACCATACTTTTACCCAAACCGGGGCACTGTGTATTTCAATCTGAAATTTTATTCCGGTATCTTCAAGAAAGCTGTACATTTTTCTTGTCCATGTAGGTTGTAGGGACTGATCATGATTTCTTGCCTGATCATAATATCCGAATTTCCAAAGAATACCGATTCCGATAAGATCCTGCTTCAGGTTATATGCACTTCTCATATGGGAACCTGCTAAAAATCCGAGACCACCTGAATATATTTTTAACACCTGTTCAATAGCAAATTCCATTGAAAAATAGGCGACTTTTTTAGAATATTGTGGATTGATGCTGTAGGGTATTTTAAAGTTTTTAAAATCCATAAATCACAGTTTTATAATTGAAGGGGCAAAGGTATTAATTATCAAAGTAAACTTTATGTTAATTATAAGAGAAATTATTTCTAAAAGCATTTTTTGAATTGTTTTTTTGCTTACCTTTAAGTGTAAATTTTTGATAATCAAAACTTCAAGAGCTTGATCCGGAAGTTTTATGTGTTCCATAACAATAAAATAATAAGCACATGAAAAAGGCATTTTCTGATGAAGATTTAATTAAAAATCTGAGCTTATATTATCTGAACCGACATTTGAAAAAAAAGCCGATAGAGAAGTATCATCGTAAAATTGATGAATCACCTTTGCATGATCGTGAAAAATATAAAAAGAAAGCCGAGATTTTATTGTTGAATTCATTTATGCATCATTTTCCGGAAGTACAGTTTGAAAACCTTACCTGTGAGAGTCCAGACTTTATCGCTAAACTAAACGACAAAAAGATTGGAATAGAGCTTACAGAGGTGATCAATCATCTTGAAATGAAAAAAGTTGAAAGCAGCTTAAATAAAATTTTTCGCCAGACAGAAATATTATTGGAACAAGAAGACACTACGAAGTATCGTGGTGTTTATTTTTTAGAATTCTACACTCATATTAAGCTGGATTCCTTGGAGCATCAGGAAGAAATTATTCAGAATATCTATAGGAGTATAAAAAAAGGAAAACCGTTTGGGATTGTGAAAAGTGTGCGAAAATCTTTTCATCGGAGAAATGTTTTTATTACCCATGAATATACTATGAGCTTGTTTGATGAGCTTTGTTCTGAAAAAATCTTAGAGCTGATCGAAAAGAAAAATGAAAAATTTCCTTACTACGACAGCAGTGTTGATGAATGTTGGCTGGTCATTGTTTCAGATATGAATTCTTTGGCTTCCCGATATACTTTCATTCAGGATAAAGAACATTTGAATGAGGTAAAAAGTCCTTTTCATAAAATTTTTCACCTTGAAAATATGTGTGGGAATATTACGAGTATAAAATAGTTTTTGCTTAATCATTTTCATAAATTTAATTATTTCTTGTTTTTGGCATTAAATATTTTGTTTTCTCTGTTTTTTGTTATTATTCATTTAAATTATTATATTTGAGGTGCTTTTAAAATTTAATAACCACTGGATAATGAAAAAAACTTTACTATTATTTCTTTTATTATTATCACAAGTTTATTTTTCTCAGGCCGATTGCTCCACTGCATTGTCAGTTTGCGGAAATTCGAGTATTACCTATAGTCCTACAGGAATAGGGTTGGTTAATGAAACCCTGGGAGGTTGTTTAACTACAGGTGAGCATAATTCAATATGGTATAAACTTACTATTGCAACCAGCGGAACACTTACTTTTGATCTGGTTCCCAATGATCCGGGTGCGGATTATGACTGGGCGATCTACGGGCCTAATGCAACCTGCGGAAACTTGGGATCGCCAATACGTTGTAATGCAGCTACGGTAATTGGGGTAGGTGCAAATACGGGGATGAATATGACCAGTACAATTACCAGTGCAGCAGGAGGTTCAACGACACCTTATTGCATGTATATGGATGTTGTGGCTGGACAAACCTATTATCTTTATATCGATAACTGGGTAGGATCAGGGAGCAGTACGGTGGCTCCGTTTTCTTTAACATGGGGTGGAACAGCAACGTTGGCTTCTCCTTTTACGGATCCTGTTTTGCAGCCACATCCGTTTTCTCCACCGGGAATTCCTGCTGCAAATCCAAATAATCCGAGAGAAATTCTTATTTGCGCAAATCCGGCCATTTTTGATTTCAGTACCCTGACTGCAGGAATCCTGAATGGAAATCCTAATTTCGTCATTACTTATCATACCACTCAAAATGATGCACTTGCCGGAACAAATCCTATTTTGGCGCCTATAACAGTAAATACTACTACCATTTATTATTACAGCATACATTATTTAGATCCTTCAAATCCTAATAATCCAATCAATTTCTGCAGGCAGATTGGTAAGTTCAAATTTAAATTAGGAGGAATCACGGGTAACAATGTTACTTTATATGCCTGTAATAATTATAAATCAGGAAAAGGACTGTTTGATTTGACAAGTGCCAATGTTTTCGGCGGATCGGGTGTGACGATCAAATATTACCTGACCATGGCTGACCTCAATGCAGGAACAGGGCAGATTTCAAATCCGAGCCAATATTTATCAGCAGAAGGCGTGGTGTATGCATCAATAAAAACTTCACAAGGATGCTCTACTACAGCGGTTATTACCCTTAAATTTTATCCTGAAGTGATTGTGAATGATGCTTCTTTAAGAGCATGTGCGTCAGAAAAAGATCCGAACATAGCTTCTTTTAATTTAACAACGGTATCAGTAACGACACAGAGTGGTATCACTAAAAAATATTATGCGTCTGTAGCTAATGCAATTAATGGGACTAATGAAATACTGAATCCTGCAGTCTATATTTCTTCTCAAGGAGCTGCATATGTAAAAGTAATAGATGGAAATGGGTGTTATGGTATTGCTAAAATAGCATTGTCTATAATCCCAGCTACCTATTCATCAGTTCTAAAAGATAAAACGATTTGTATTGAAGATAAAACTACTCTGGACGCAGGAGCCGGATTTGATGGATATGAATGGAGTACGGGAGCAACTACACAGGCTATTACAAACGTAAATGTGGGAACGTATTGGGTAAAACTGAAAAAAGGAGAATGTATTGCTATACAGACCGTAAAAGTGCATGCTTCCGAAGAGCCTGTAGTAGTAAGCATTGATATTTCTAACACGACCGTTACAATAAATGTTACAGGTGGTACATCGCCATACAAATATTCAATGGACAATATTCAATGGCAGGATTCTAATGTCTTTACAAACATTAAAAGAGGGGATCATACCATCTATGTAAAAGATGCTTATAACTGTTCACCTGTAGATGTTGTCATTGTTGTTCCTAACTTAATTAATGCCATTACACCAAACGGAGACGGAATCAATGATGTTATTGATTATTCGGCCTTGGCCAATAAAGACAATCTGGTATTTAATATTTATGACAGATATGGAAACAAAGTTTTCCAGGCAGATAAATTTAATAATTATAAATGGGACGGAACTGCCGGAAACAAACCTGTTCAAACAGGAAATTACTGGTATTCTATAACCTGGAATGAACCGAGCAAACAGCATACTCCTGTCAAATATACAGGATGGGTAATGGTAAAAAACAGAAAATAAATGAACCTGAAATAACAAAGCCGTCACGAAAGTGGCGGTTTTTTATTGGAAAAAACTTTAAATTAGTAAGTCAAATTACAACGTATGAAAGATTTATTCATAAAACGTTTTCAGTATTATAAAATGCTTGGTGATAAGTCGTTTGAGCAACTTTCTGACGAGCAGATGTTTTGGCAGTTCAATGAAGAAAGCAATTCAATTGCGGTTATTGTAAAGCATATTGCAGGAAATATGTTGTCCAGATGGACGGATTTCTTGACAGAAGATGGAGAAAAATCTTGGAGAAACCGGGATGAAGAATTTGTCAATACCTTTAAAGAAAAAAGGTGGGTTTTGGAATATTGGGAAAAAGGCTGGGAATGTCTTTTTAACGCATTGAATCAAATTGATGATACAAATTTATATTCCACCATTTATATAAGAGGTGAATCACATTCTGTGATCGATGCCGTTTTTCGCCAACTGGCCCATTATCCTTATCATATCGGACAAATCGTATATATTGCAAAAATGATGAAAAATGATGACTGGAAAACACTTTCTATTGCCAGAAACAAATCTCAAGAATTCAATGCAGAAATGAAAGATAAATTTTCTGAAAATGATTTAGATTTAAATTCTTCGCCAGTTTGTTATCAAAACAGTTCCGAAGTTCGGGATGAATTTAAGCAATAGATTGAATCAATTTAAAAATCATATTAAAATTACTATCTTTGCATCCACAAAAATCAGGAGTACATAAATGTCAACTTTTCAAAGAACTGCCGCATTTCACACCCTTGGCTGCAAATTAAATTTTGCGGAGACCTCCACTATTGCCCGTCAATTAACAGATGCTGGGTATGATAAGGTGAGCTTTGATGAAAAGGCAAATGTGTATGTAATTAACACATGTTCAGTAACTGAAAATGCTGATCGCGAATGTAAACTTCACGTGAAAAGAGCTATGAAAGCTAATCCTGAGGGTTTGGTTGTTATTGTCGGATGTTATGCACAGTTAAAGCCTGAAGAAATTTCGCAGATTGAAGGTGTTGATCTGGTTTTAGGAGCTAAGGAAAAATTCAATATCTTAAGTTATCTTGATGATTTGGAGAAATCTGAAAGCGAAGGTGTTGTTCATTCCTGCGAAATTGAGGAAACCGATTTCTTTATCGGAAGTTATTCCATCGGAGACAGAACAAGAGCATTCCTGAAAGTTCAGGATGGCTGTGATTATAAATGTACTTACTGCACGATTCCTTTAGCAAGAGGGATTTCCCGTTCGGACACCATCGAAAATGTTTTGAAAAACGCCAAAGAAATTGCTGAGAGAGATATCAAGGAGATTGTTCTTACCGGTGTGAATATTGGTGATTACGGAAAGGGGGAGTTTGGTAATAAAAGACATGAGCATACTTTTTTAGATCTTATTTCAGAATTAGATCAGGTTGATGGTATTGAAAGAATTCGTATTTCTTCTATTGAACCCAACCTTTTGAAGGATGAAAGTATCGAGCTGGTTTCCAAAAGCAAAAGTTTTGTGCCGCATTTTCACATTCCGCTGCAATCCGGAAGTGATGACTTGTTGAAAAAAATGAAGCGTCGTTATCTTACAAAGCTTTATAGTGATAGAGTGAATAAAATCCGTGAGGTAATGCCTCATGCGGCTATTGGTGTAGATGTAATTGTTGGTTTCCCGGGTGAGACCGAAGAAAAATTTATGGAAACCTATAACTTCCTAAATGAACTTCCAATTACTTATCTTCATGTATTTACTTATTCTGAAAGAGAAAATACAGAAGCTGTTGATATGGAAGGAGTTGTGCCTATTCCTGAAAGGAAAAAACGTAATAAAATGCTTAGAATCTTATCTGAAAAGAAAAAGATGGCATTTTATCAGACTCAGCTTGGAAAAACGCTTCCTGTTCTTTGGGAGCATGAAAATAAAGGCGGTAAAATGTTTGGTTTTACAGAAAATTATGTGAGAGTTCAAAAGGACTTCGATCAGGCTTCTGTAAATCAAATCGAATTTCTAAATTTAGAAAAAATCCTGTCAGATGGCACGGTTTCTGTGCGATCTTCTTACGAAAGTTTTTTAGCAAAAGCATAGTCTCTTTGCAAAATTTCCACTAAATTTATTTTTAACTTTAAATATTACATTCATGAGAGATAAGTTTTTATCTTGGGGGATTGTATTAGTTGTTGCTACATGGATTGTTGCAATACTAATAAAAACACACTATTGGATACCGACGCTGTTATCCGCAATTTATGCATTGGGAGTTTACAATGCTTATCAGTCAAAACATGCTATTTTAAGGAACTTTCCGGTATTGGGCTACTTTCGGTACTTCTTTGAAAGCATTTCACCAGAAATGCAGCAATATTTCATAGAAAGGGAAACTGATGGAAAGCCATTTCCCAGAAATCAGCGTTCTGCGGTATACAGACGGGCTAAAAACTTAAGTGATACTGTGGCTTTCGGAACACAGCTTGAAGTTAATCATCGAAAATACGAAGGTATTAAACATTCCATTTATGCTAAGTCTCCCAAAGAAGAACTTCCGAGAGTTTGGGTAGGAGGTGAGCAATGTACACAGCCTTATCATGCTTCTTTATTTAATATTTCTGCGATGAGTTTCGGAGCATTGAGTGACAGAGCTCAAATTTCGCTGAATAGAGGTGCAAAAAAAGGGAACTTCTATCATAATACAGGTGAAGGAGGAATTTCTCCATATCATTTGGAGGGAGGTGATCTTTGTTGGCAGATTGGAACAGGATATTTTGGATGTCGTGATGAAGAGGGGAAATTTAATCCTGAATTATTTAAAAAATATTCAACCATGTCTAATGTAAAAATGGTTGAAATCAAATTATCTCAAGGTGCAAAACCTGGTCATGGTGGTGTTTTACCGGGAGTCAAAAATACACCTGAAATTGCGAAAATACGCCATGTCACACCAGGAGTTACGGTAATTTCTCCGCCTTCCCATAGTGCTTTTTCTGATGCGGCAGGTCTGTTAAGATTTGTGCAGCAGTTGAGAGAACTTTCAGGCGGGAAACCTGTTGGTTTTAAGCTTTGTATTGGTGATACTAAAGAGTTTGAGGATGTTTGTGTTCAGATGAATGTGCTGAAAATTTATCCTGATTTTATAACAATTGATGGAGCTGAAGGAGGTACCGGAGCTGCACCACCGGAATTTTCTGATGGAGTAGGAATGCCTTTAGAACCCGCTTTGATTTTTGTTAATAGAACGCTTAAGAACTATAATTTAAGAGATAAATTAAGAGTGATAGCAAGTGGGAAAGTTTTAACGAGTCTGGATATTTTGAGAGCTATTGCAATGGGAGCAGATATGTGTAATAACGCAAGAGGGTTTATGTTTTCTTTAGGCTGTATTCAGGCATTGAGATGTAATTCTAATAATTGTCCTACGGGAGTTGCGACACAGGATAAAATGTTAATTAAAGGGCTTGATGTAACTGATAAAGCAGAAAGAGTATATCACTTCCATAAAAATACCCTTCATACTTGTAATGAATTGATTGCAGCAGCAGGAAGAAGCTCTTATGAAGAAGTGGATGCAACAATGTTTATGAGAGGAGATGAATTTGATCACTTAGCGGATCTGTATTTCCCGGATATTTTAGGAAATGTAAAGCAAAAAGCAAGAGTTTAAATAAAAACAATAAAAATAAAGCGCTTCAATTTGAAGCGCTTTATTTTTATTGTTGATCTGCGGGCCTGGTTTTGGCGTCGTAGATTTGGAAGTTAAAGATAAAACATCTGTTTTGAAGGTTGTAATAATTGCTGTTTCTTGCAAAAGCAGCTTTTGATGGAACAATAATTACACCTTGTAAATTATATGGAGCTCCGTTCGCGGTATTTTCAAACCCATTAAACTGTTTTAATCCTTCTTGAAAACCTTTAATTTCATAATAGCTTCTTTGTTTAGCAACGTCAACTGTTGCAGCATCTAAAACTGATTTTTTTACATAATAAAAAATAGGGTCAGTAGAAGGTGAGCCATTTCCGTCTATAGTATTGAAAAGCGTACCTGCCGATGAAAAGCTAATATTTCCATCAGTATCCGTAGCCAAATAATAATTAGCTCTTATCATTGTTTTGATTTGAGTCGCGTTACTGGCGCTAGAATTTGTTTCTATGGCAACACCAGGTGAAGGTTGAGCTCCGTTTCTTACAATATAAATAACACCTGAAGGAAGTGTCTGAGGACTTAGATCAGATAATTTTTTCTCATTATCATCACTTGGGTCTGTACTGCTAAATGCTTTTATATTTCCCTGGCTGTCCAAGTAATTGTCATTCATGAATTTCTGAATAGCCTGTTGATCGTAAGAATTTCTTACATTAATGTCCTCAGGTTCTACAAAAGTTTCAACTTCATCATCTTTCTTACATGCAGAAAAACACAAAGATCCCGCAAGAATATATAAAAATATTTTTTTCATTTTTAAAAAAACTTTTAATTACTTTACAAATAATATAACGACAAAAGTATAAAAAAATATGAGAATAGATAAATTTTTATGGAGCATTCGCTTTTATAAGACCAGAACCGTTGCTACTGAGGAGATTAAAAAAAACAGAGTTTCCATTGGTGAATCGGTAGTGAAGTCTTCTAAAGAGGTGAAGGAGGGGGATGTGATCAAGGTCCGTAAAAATCAGATTGACTATAAAATTAAGGTAATTCAGATTCCCAAAAGCAGAATCGGTGCGAAATTAGTGCCTTTACATATAAAAGATGTGACGGATAAAGAACAATATGAATTATTAAAAATGCGTAAGATGTCTCAGGATTATTACCGTATTAAAGGAGAAGGCAGGCCTACAAAGAAAGACCGGCGTGATATGGATGACTATGTAGAAAATGATGTGGCTTCAGATTTTACAGACTGGGACGACTTCTTTGGGGAGACCGGAGAAGATGATTCTGAAACCGAAGATTAATATTATTAAAAAATAAAAAGCTCTAGAGATAGAGCTTTTCTATTATTTCATCTACAATAACTTCAGGAGTTTTGTTATCTGTAATAACATTAATCTGTGCTTTACTGTAAAAGCTATTTCTTTCAAATAAATGTTTAGCAATAAACTCGGCAAGGTTTTCATCAGAAATATTAGCGATCAAGGGACGTTTTTCTTTTTGTTTTAATAATCTTTCGGACAAGGTTCCGACAGAAGCTCTCAAAAAAACACTTTTCGAATTATGATTAATAATTTCCATATTATTATAATAGACCGGAGTTCCTCCGCCCAGACTTAAAATCACATTTTCTTCTGAGGCGAGAATCTCTTCTAAAATTTCTCTTTCCAGCTTTCTAAAGTGAATTTCTCCCTTTTTCTCGAAGATTTCAGGGATCGTTAATTTATTTCTTCTGGAAATTTCTTTATCAAGATCAATGAGTTTAAAATTGAGTTTTTCGCTTAATATTTTGGAAATGTGAGATTTGCCACTTCCCATGTATCCAACAAGTGAAATTATCATGAATTTTTTTTAAACAAATTTGCGAAAAAGTTTTGAGATAAAGAAAAAACTCATATCTTTGCACCACTAAAAACGAGGGACATTATTACAGTGTTAATCGATAATAAGGTGACCGACTCGGTAGCTCAGCTGGTAGAGCAATACACTTTTAATGTATGGGTCCTGGGTTCGAATCCCAGCCGGGTCACTAGCAAGAAAATTACTGGATTTTTGTAATTTATTGCCTGCGTGGTGAAATTGGTAGACACGCCATCTTGAGGGGGTGGTTTCCTAAGGATGTGCTGGTTCGAGTCCAGTCGCAGGCACACTGCAGAAAATTGAAATAATTGATGTGATTTATTAGAATTATTTTTATATTTATCACTACAATTGTGGCCGACTCGGTAGCTCAGCTGGTAGAGCAATACACTTTTAATGTATGGGTCCTGGGTTCGAATCCCAGCCGGGTCACAAGTTTACTGAAAAGTAAATTTTTTTCATATTAATATTTTGTGATTTGGTGTTTCAAAGGCTTCGTAAGAAGCCTTTGATTTTTAAAAATAAATTTTGCAAAAACAAAAAATATTGTATCTTTGCACCGCTTAAAAAACAAAAACATTTTTGAAATGCATTTGTAGATAAGTGACCGACTCGGTAGCTCAGCTGGTAGAGCAATACACTTTTAATGTATGGGTCCTGGGTTCGAATCCCAGCCGGGTCACAAGTTTACTGAAAAGTAAATTTTTTTCATATTAATATTTTGTGATTTGGTGTTTCAAAGGCTTCGTAAGAAGCCTTTGATTTTTTTTATATCTGAACGTGACTTAAACAAATATTGTTTGTATTGTTAGGTATAAAAAACGTCACTAAAAGTGACGCATTATATTGAAAAGTAATTAGTAGATTTTAAGAAAGATGCATATTATCAATGAGTCTTACTCCATCCACTATAACAACTATAAAAGCTCTGAAACTTCTGTCTTTGTAAAAAGTATTCGTTTCTTTTAAAGTTTCTTCGTCTGCAATTAAAAAATACTCAAGCTGCATCCCTTGTTGGTTATCAAAAATATCTTGTACTTTTTCTTTGATTTCAGAGATAGTATTCGTTTTAAACCAATCATTTACCTTTTTTAAAGTTTCATAAATGATTTTTGAGGCTTCTTTTCTGTCTTCATGCAGCCTTTGATTTCTTGAACTTAATGCTAACCCATTACTTGCTCTATAAATTGGAACACCTTTTATTTTAATAGAAAGTTTTTTCTTTTCAACCATTTTCTTAATAATGGCTAATTGTTGGAAGTCTTTTTCTCCAAAATAAGCATTGTCGGGTTGGATTTGCCTAAAAAGTTCCTCTACAACTGTTCCGACACCATCAAAATGTCCCGGGCGGGATTTTCCTTCCATTTCGTTTTCCAGTCCATCAAAGTCGTAGTGCTGGCTTTCAGTTTTTTCGGGGTAAATATCTGCTACTTCAGGAATATAAACGGCATCTACCAAACCGGAGTTTTGCAGAATCAAAATGTCGCGGTTTATATCTCTTGGGTATTTTTCAAGGTCTTCAGGATTGTTAAACTGGGTAGGATTCACAAAAATTGAAGAGATCACAAGATCATTTTCTTTTCTTGCCTCTTCGTAAAGGGAAAGATGCCCATTGTGTAGTGCTCCCATTGTAGGGGCAAAGCCTATTCTTTTTCCCATTTCTTTCTGTCTTTCAATGAAATCCTGAAGAGTTTTCTTATTTTTTAAAACTTCCATAGTTTGTTATAATAGTATTTCAAAAATACTAAAAATATCATATATTCATGTTGTTTTCGATAATCTGAAAAAGGGAATTATCGTAAAAAAATGTTAATTAAAATAATGTTGGATGTTTTTTTGTAATTTTGCACATTAAAGCATTTTTACAAAAATTAGATAGAAGTTTATGCCGAATCAAAAGATACTGTACATTACCACAGAAATGTACCCTTACCAGGAAGATACAAATTTAGCGACAGTGGTAAACAAAATGGCACTTAAGATGCACCAAGAAGGAAATGATGTGAGAGTTTTTATGCCGCGATTTGGACAAATAAGTGAAAGGAAGTTTCAGCTCCATGAAGTTATTCGTCTTTCAGGAATGAATATTATTATCAACGATTTAGATCAGCCTCTTATCATTAAGGTAGCTTCTCTTCCCGGTGAAAGACTTCAGGTGTATTTTATAGATAATGAAGAATATTTTAAAAGAAAGCAATATTATTTTGATGATGAAGGGAATCCTTTTGACGACAATGACGAGAGAGCAATCTTTTTTGCGAGAGGGGTTATAGAAACCATCAAAAAATTAAATTGGGTTCCGGATGTTATTCACTTAAACGGATGGATGTCTTCTTTTGTTCCTATTTATCTTAAAACATATTACGAAACAGACACATACTTTAAAGATGCGAAAATAGTTCTTTCTTTATACAATGAGAAAGATGCTGCATTGAGCGGTAATATTGAAGACAAACTTAAATTTGATAATATTTCCGGACTGAAGGCATTAGAAAATCCAACGATTCAAAATGTTGTAATCGAAAGTATGAACTATGTAGACTCAATTGTTAAAGGAGACGAATTCTTAAACGAAGAGCTGGACAAAGCTTTCAACGAAACCGATACCTCAAAATCTGAGTATCTTGACGTAGATTCTATCAATCAACTTTATTAAAAAACACATTTTAATGACTTATACTATTAAAAGGACTTTCGCCATTTTATTTATGGCGATTTTTGGAAGTGTATTATTATACAATTGTGAACCTGAAGTAGATAATTTAGGGGAACAATTATTTTTAAATGATGCAGCTCAGGGGGATGAAACACCTTACGATGTAATCGCCTATAATATTGATAATCATGATAGCATTCGTAGTGACGCCAACTCAATGTTTGAGGTTTATAATTCTACTAGAAAAGCGGTATTAGGTGCATTTACAGAGAGTCAGTTTGGAATGCAAAGAGCATCTTATCTTACACAATTACGTTTACCATCTTATAGTCCAGATTTTGGAACGCAGCCAGTGGTAGATTCTGTAGTATTGGTTATTAAGCCAACATATGCAACAGATTCACTTACGACTACGACAGATGAGAATTATATTTATCCGGATGGGAATATTGCAGCTAAAAAGGTTGTAAATACTTATCCTGTTTATAAATATGGAAAGGCTAAAATCAATGGAGCAGTACCACAATTTACAATTAAAGTAAATGAGGTGGGAGATTTTTTAAATGGTCAAAACGATATTGCTTATTCTAATACTAATTATAATGCTCCATTAGAGTTGGGAAGCAAAACATTTAATGGAAATGTAAACTCAGTGACAATAACAAAAGATTCTGATGCCAGTTCATTGTATACATCTTCAGCAGTAGGAATTAGAATTCCTTTAAGTGCTAGTTTCTTCCAGACTAAAATTGTAGATAAAGCTAGTTCTGCCGATCTTAAAGATGTATCTAACTTTATCAGATATTTTAAAGGTTTAAAGATTTCCGTTGCTGAAAGTGATGGATATTTATTTCGTTTTGATCCCGATAGTGTAGAATTGATCATGTACTATAAGAATGATAAGACGGAAAATGGTACAACTACAAGGCCGCAATCTACTTATAATTTTACCATGGGGGCTGCTAACGCACATATTGGTCATTATGAATATAATAGATCTGCACAGTTTGGAAGTGCTGTTATTGGAGATAAGGTAAATGGAGATGCTAGATTATATACACAAGGTATGGGCGGTCCGTCAATTGGGATTAAAATTCCTGCTACTACTATAGATAAATTAAAGCAGTTATATCAAAATAATAAATCGGCTATTATAGGTGCCAGAGTTAGAATGTATACAGATCCGACTTGGAATGTAAATTATGCGAATTACAATAACACATATACAAAACCAACTGGTTTTACTATTGTTCAAAGAGATTTGGATAGCAATGGTAAAGAGACAACGGCTTTTACCACGGATTTATCGAATTTGAGCGGATCAATCAACTTTGCCATATATAAAATCTACGATATTGATAAAAATCCGACATATTATGATTTTACAATTACAAAATCTTTGAAAGATATTGTTGAAACAGGTGTAGATAATACCAATAAATATTTTAAGATTGATTTAGCAAGTTTTATCAATACAACTGCTGGATCTTATGCTGGATACAAGTATTCAAACAGAACTTTTTCTACAGATAGAGCAGTATTTATAGGTAATGAATCATCTAATAAAAATAAGATACAACTTTTAGTTGTGCACAGTAAAAAATAAAATACAAATAAAAAACACGAGAAAAATATGTGCGGAATAGTAGGGTATACAGGATTTCAGGATGCGTATGATATTGTTATCAACGGTCTTAGAAGATTAGAATATAGAGGGTATGACAGTGCTGGAATTGTTTTAGAAGATGGAAATAATAAATTAGAAGTTGAGAAAACAAAAGGAAAGGTCGATGATTTAGTAAAGATTTCGGAAGGATTGAAAGGAACTGCCAAAATTGGCATGGGACATACTCGTTGGGCTACTCATGGAGTTCCTAGTGATAGAAATTCCCATCCGCACCTTTCAAATAATAATAAAATTGCACTTGTTCATAATGGTATCATTGAAAATTATGATACCATTAAAACAATGCTTACTGAAAAAGGCTTTAGCTTCAAATCAGAGACAGATACAGAAGTTTTAGTGAATCTTATCCAGTATTTTATGGATTTAAATTCAGAAATGGATTTTCCTACTGCAGTAAGGTATGCACTTAATGAGGTTTATGGTGCATATGCTATTACAGTGATGCATGAGGATTTTCCTGGAGTATTGGTTGTTGGAAGATTAGGATCTCCTTTAGCAATCGGTATTGGAGAGAGGGAATATTTCATTGCTTCTGATGCATCACCTTTTGTTGAATTTACAAAGGAAGCTATTTATCTTGAAGAAGGCCATATGGCTACAATTTCTTTAGAAAACGGAGTAGATATCAGAACAATTAATGATAATTCTAAAATTGAGGCTGAAATTCAGCAACTTAAATTAAGTTTAGAGCAGATTGAAAAAGGAGGGTATGAACATTTTATGTTGAAAGAAATTTTCGAGCAACCAAAATCTGTCCATGACACAATGAGAGGTAGACTTCTTGTAGATGAAGGGATTATCAAAATGGCAGGGATCTGGGATCATATCGAAAGATTTAAAAATGCAAACAGAATTATCATTATTGCTTGTGGTACTTCTTGGCATGCAGGTCTTATTGGAGAATATCTGATTGAAGAATATGCGAGAATTCCGGTTGAAGTAGAATATGCGTCGGAATTCAGATACAGAAATCCTATTATCACAGATAAAGATGTTGTAATTGCAATTTCTCAGTCCGGAGAAACGGCAGATACAATGGCTGCTTTAAAATTAGCTAAAGAAAAAGGAGCGTTTATATATGGTATTTGTAATGTTGTTGATTCTTCTATTGCAAGGATTACAGATGCTGGTTCATATACCCATGCTGGTCCTGAAATCGGAGTGGCTTCTACAAAAGCCTTTACTGCACAGTTAACCATTCTTACTTTAATAGCATTTAAATTAGGTAAACATAATGGAAACTTAGGAAATGCAGATTTCATGAGTTTAATTGCTGAGTTGGATGCTATTCCTAAAAAAATTGAGGATGTTTTAAGTTCGACGCACGAATTAGTACAGGATATAGCAAAAGATTTCGTTACGGCTACAAACTTCCTGTATTTGGGAAGAGGATATAACTATCCGGCAGCATTAGAAGGTGCATTGAAGTTAAAAGAAATCTCTTACATTCACGCAGAGGGTTATCCAGCGGCAGAGATGAAGCATGGCCCGATTGCATTGATTGATGAAAATATGCCAATTGTTATTATTGCTCCTAAAAAAGGACATTATGATAAGATTGTAAGTAATGTTCAGGAAATTAAAGCCAGAAAAGGAAAAATTATTGCTGTTGTTAATAAAGGAGATACTCAGGTAAGTGCAATGGCAGACTATGTTATTGAAATTCCTGAGACGTCAGAGTGCTTTTCTCCAATTGTTGCATCAGTGCCATTACAACTATTAGCATATTATATTGCAGTGTATAGAGGAGCGAATGTTGACCAGCCAAGAAACCTTGCAAAATCTGTAACTGTAGAATAAAAATTTGGTGTAAATAAAATAAATTTAGATTTCTTCCGTTATTTCAAAAAAAATCTTAAAAGTTTCTTAAAAAAATTATATATTTACGGCTTAATTATAAAAATTAACATGAAAAGGATATTTCTTTTATTATTGTCTGCGTCAGTAGCGTCGGTATCTTGTTCAGGTGGTGGTACTTCTTCTGTAGGGAAACCAGGAACGAAAGGAGAATTGATACCAAGAGAAAAAGCAAAATCATTTGTTGCGGAAAGGCCATACGGTATGGTTGCGATTCCTGCAGGTTCGTTTATTGCGGGTATGGCAGATCAGGATCCAACAAACTCTGCCGAAAAAGCACCATTGAAAACAACAACAGTTTCTTCTTTCTTCATGGATGAAGCTGAAACTACTAATGCAGAATACAGACTGTTCATTAATTATGTAAGAGACTCTATCGCTAGAACATTACTTGCTGAAGCAGCAGGTGAAGGAGGTGATGGAAAAGGTAAAGGAGCTAGTATTGGAGACTATGCTTATTTAGCTAAAAAAGAAGACAATTTAACACCATATCAAGAATATTTAGAAGGCCAAGGTGGCGGAAATGACGGAGGTTACGATGCAAGTAAGAAATTAGACTGGAAAATCCCATTGCACTGGAATACGACAAAGTATCCGGATGTAGAATATGCAGAGGTTTTGGAATCTATGTATTTACCAGCTTCTTCTAGAGTTGGAAATGAAAGAATCCTGGACGTAAGTAAATTAAAATATACTTATCAGTGGGGAGATACAGATGCGGCTATTGCTGATAATGAAAGAGGGGCAAATTATTTGAAAAGAGAAAGTATTGCAATCTATCCTGATACAACAGTTTGGGTGAAAGATTTCCACTTTACTTATAATGAGCCGTTATTTGAACAATATTTTTGGCATAAAGCATATAAAGACTATCCTGTAGTTGGAGTAACTTGGGATCAGGCAAGAGCTTATTGTAACTTCAGAACTAAATTAAAATCTGATTATAACGAAAGCTTAAAAAGAAGAAAGCAAAGACCTTTGATGTTCAGACTTCCTACAGAAGTTGAATGGGAATATGCTGCAAAAGGTGGAAAAGAAAATGCGGCTTACCCATGGGGAGGTCCTTATTTGATGGATGACAGAGGTTGTTATCTTGCAAACTTCAAGCCAAAAAGAGGGAATTATATGGAAGATGATAAAAAAGGTACTTATACCTACACTGCTCCTGTAAAGAAATTCAGAAAGAACGGATTCGGTTTATATGATATGGCTGGAAACGTTGCTGAATGGACAGAATCAGGATACAACAATTCATCTGCAGTGTTTACATCTACGCTTAATCCATCTACTAAAGATAAGTCAGATACTAGAAAATCTGTAAGAGGAGGTTCTTGGAAAGATGTAGGGTATATGTTGATGACGGGTATGAGAGATTGGGAAAGAAAAGATTCTGCAAGAAGTTATATTGGATTTAGAACAGTACAGGATATCCCTGAAGCTGCAGTAAAGCCAAGAAAAATAAACAGATAAAAACCAATAAAACTAATTTACACTAACATTAAAAAAAACTAACTTATATGTTTAAGACTAAAGATGCTTGGATGAATTTCTTCTATTCATTCGGTGCTGCAATTGTAATTCTTGGAGCTTGGCTTAAAATTACTCACATTACATTGGGACCTATTAATGGTAATATTGCTCTTACAGTAGGACTTATTACTGAAGCGATTATCTTCATCATTTTTGCCTTCGATCCACCGAAAAATGAAGAGTCTTATGCTTGGGAGAATGTTTATCCTGAATTATTAGATAAACATGCAAATCCTAATCCGTTACATTCTAATGTTTCTACTAGAAATAATAATCATTTGGCGGAACTTGAAAACTCTCTTTCTGGTAAACTTGATAAAATGTTACAGGATGCTAAGCTTGATGTTCAATTATTTGACAGATTAAGATCAGGAATCGATAAATTTTCAAACTCTGTAGATCAGATTAACCAAACAGTTGATGTATCTGCTTCTACTCATAAATATAATGATCAGTTGAATAAAGCTGCTCAACACATGGAAAGCATGAATGCTCTTTACGCAATGCAGTTGGAAAGCGGAAAGAAACAATCAGAATTTGCAAACAAGTATGTTGAAGACATGCAAAAATCTGCTGAACAATCTGAAAAATTCAACCAAGAGTTACAAGGCTTAACGTCTAATTTAAATAACTTAAATAGAGTTTATGGCGGTATGTTAACTGCGATGAAGTCTTAATTTCTTAACCATTTCTAAATTTTAATTATTTAATCAAACAAAAGAAAAGAGAATGGCAAAAGGAAAACAGACTCCACGTCAGAAGATGATCAACCTAATGTATTTGGTGTTCATCGCGATGATGGCCCTAAACATTGATGTTGAAATTATCAGGTCATTTTATGACTCTACAGTATCTCTTAACCAAACCCGTAATCTAACGGAGCAAAAAAATAAAGATATCTTCGAGAAGACACTTGAGGCTAAAGCTCAGCAGGTTCCGGATACTTATGCTCAACCTTGGGCACAATATCAAACATTAAGAGATAAAATTGATGAGTTAGTAAAAGAAGCAGAAGATGTAAAAATTACACTTAAAAAACATTCAGAATTCCACGATAAAGATGAAAAGGGGAAAGATATGGATGTAAGTGAAAACTTCTCTGCACTGAATAATAATGAAGCGACTACAGAATACTTCTTTAATGGAGGAGATGAAAACAGTCCGTCAAAAAAAGCTTTAGCATTAAAAGCTAAAATCGATGATGTAAGAAATTATATCAACGCTACTTTTGGAGGAAGTCAACAGTTGGCAAAATTGGTTGAAAGAGCAAATACTTCTTTAATTGCAGAGTATCCTCAAGGAAAATCTCCGAACGGAAAAACTTGGTTTCAGAATAAATTCTATCACCAGCCGCTTATTGCAGCAATTTCTAACTTGGGAATTATCCAGAATGATGCAAGAAACGTACAGTCTGATGCATTGGCGTTGATGCTTCAGGAAAAAGTAGATGCTAGTATTAAGTTTACTAGTTATGAAGCTATTGTTTCTGCTCCTACTGATGTTGTTGCAGGTAAAAAAGCTGAGGCTGTTGTAATGTTAGGTAACTACTCTAATAGCAATAAGATTAACATCAGTGGTGTTAGCAGACAGGAAAGTGGTAAAGGATTTCTTCCTTTAAATACTGGAGGATTAGGAGAGCACAAAATTGGTGGTGTAATTACATTGACTGATGCTAGTGGAAAAGCTCAGCCTTTCACTTGGACTCATACTTATAATGTAATTGCAGGTCCACAAGAAGTAAAACTTGAAAAAGGATTATTGCTTTCTGCTGATAAGATGAATGTAATGTATAGAGGATTGGAAAATCCGGTATCTGGATCGATCTTAGGTGCTGATAATTCTAAACTTACATTATCTGCCCCTGGTGCATTGGTAAGAAGTACTGGTCCAGGTAAGTGGATTGTGAAGCCACAAGCTGGAAATGTTGTTAAATTGACATTGTCTGGTACAGAACCTAGTGGTAAATCTGTATCTCAAGTATTCGAATATAGAATTAAAAATGTACCGCCACCTCAAGGACAAATGAGAGGACAAAATGTATTGACAATGCCGGCTCAATCTATTCAGAATCAAACTGTTCAGGCTGCAATTCCTGATTTTGATTTCCCTGTAACATTTACTGTAACCGAATTCATGGTTAGAGTTCCGGGAAGAGCAGCAATGCTTGTAAAAGGAAATTCATTACAAGAAGCAGCTGGTCTATTGAAAAATGTAAGATCTGGTGACGATGTATCAATTATTGAAATAAAGGCAACAGCTCAAGGATTGGAAGGGCCTATTAAGAGAATTACTCCAATTATTATACATGTTCCATAAGTTTAAATAGCAATTATTATGAAAAAATATATTAGCAGTCTTTTAGTTTTAGTTTCTGGGTTTGCACTATCTCAGTCTATTCTAAATGCTTCTTCTCCGGAAGAGTTCAGACAGATGAGAGCTGAAAATATGAGAAAAGTGGGAGATACTGTTATAAGCAATAAAGTAAAGCCACTAGAATACGGATTTGTAGATGATAAAGACATCTTAAAAGGTATGTATGTTTGGGAAATCATTGATTTGAATGATAAAATTAATCAGCCATTCTATTATGATAATCCTAACAGCCTTTTGTCTAAAAATACAAGATCTCTATATCAAATACTATTAGATGCTGCATTGAGCGGTCAAATAGAAGAAGTATATGATGATGAGGATTTCACTACAAAACTTTCTCCTGAAGGAATCAAAAAAAGACTTGAAAAAGTAGTCTTAAATGATGCTGCAATTGATATTTTACAGTCTGGAAGACAATTAACTGAACAAGAAAAAAAGGAATATACGGATTATTTTCAAACAACGACTGATAAAGTTAAAATGTTGAAAATCATGGGTATGTGGTTCATTGACAAGAGAGATGGTCAAATGAAATACAGACCTCTTGGTATTGCTGCAATGGGACCTGACCCTGCTGTTCAAGGTGTATATGATGCTGAAGGAAAAGCAATTGCTGGTAAAGACGAATTGATCGATCTATTCTGGGTATACTATCCAAAAGCAAGAGATATTTTAGCAAATAATTATGTTTTCAACAGAAAAAATTCAGCTGCTGATTTGTCTTTCGATGATATCATCAATGCAAGAAGATTTTCTTCTGTAATTTATAAATCATCAAGCGGTTTAGGAGACGGAAATATTAAGGATTATGTTCCTAGAAATGCTGAAGAACAAATTGAAGAAAGTGATAGAATTAAAGGACAGATTCTTGAAATGGAAAACGAATTGTGGAATTATTAATATTTCATTTGATTCATATAAAAAACCTGAGTATTTTTACTCAGGTTTTTTTGTTCTGATATCACATCCTTATTGATAAAAAGGAAATTGGTGATGCAGTCTATAAGAATCTTTAAGAAGACTGAATATGAAAAAAGTTGATTATATAATTGTAGGGGACGGATATGCAGGTGTTTTTTTAGTACATCAATTGATTAAAAACAATAAATCTTTTGTGATGTTCTCTGAAGGAAGAAAAAGTGCTTCACAGGTTTCTGCAGGAATTGTTAATCCTGTGGTTTTAAAGAAATTTACTACTTTTTGGAAAGCTCAGGAGCAAATAGATTTTCTGCATAATTCTTTAAAAGAGATTAAAGCTTATACAGGAGAGAATTATTTAATAGATGCACCTATCCACAGAATTTTTCATGACGAGAATGAGCAGAAACTTTGGCTGAAAAAATCTGAAAATGCAGATCTCAATAGTTTTTTAGATAAAAATTTTGAGCACATAGAAGTGGTAAAAAACGACTTTAGTACAGGAAAGGTAAATCAATCTGCAAGACTTAATGTTAATGGATTTTTCAAGGGTGTATTTGATTTTCTTGAAAAAAAGTCACAATTGATCAAAGAAAAATTTGATTATTCAAAAGTTAACAGTGAAGAATCTATTTATAAAGAGTTTAACTTTAAAAAGATTATTTTTTGTGAAGGAATGGGAGTGAAGGAGAATCCTTTTTTCTCAGATATTCCCGTAAATGCAAATAAAGGGCATCATATAAGGGTGAAGCTGTCAAAATCCTTAGTCCAGAATATTACAATTAAAAAGAAACATTTTTTATTCCCATTAGAGAATGATTTATATTTTTATGGTGGTACCTATGACCGGGAGCAGCTTCATAGTCATATAGATGATTCTGCGATACAGCAACTAACAAATGGTTTAGCTGAGTTTTATCCCCATGATTTTGAAATAAAAGAAGTCAATTTCGGATTTCGGCCTACCGTAAAAGATAGGAGGCCTATTATTGGAGTTCATTCTAAGTATTCAAATCTGCTTGTGTTTAACGGATTAGGGGCAAGAGGAATATTAAATGGTTGTTATTTTTCTAAAGTCTTATATGATTTTTTAGAAAACAATTCTCCATTGCCTTCTGAAGTAAACATGGACAGATTCATAAATTAAAATAAAAAATATCGAGGCACTAATGTCTCGATATTTTACTATATATAAATTGTGTTTAATTGCTGAGAACAAACTTGGCTAAAGGAGCCATTCTTGCCTTATTTAGAGTAAGAGTATTACCATTTACAGAATAGTTGTCTGCAGCTAACAGAGCTTTAGAAAATAATTGTTCAGTTTCCAGATCTTCACAAGCCATCATTGTAGACATTCCCTGGTTGAATTTTATACGCATAATATCCTGTTTTATTTCAAAGGTTCCTCCTATCCCGTTGCATCCGGCATTTCCTTCATATCTCATATTGCTTGTGTTGAGTTTGAAATAAGGATTATTCTTAGGATTTTTAAGCTGGATGGGTTTTCCGTTAAGTTCAGTAAGCTTCCATGTTTTTCCGGTAATATCACTTTTAGACGACTGTTTCGCCGTATTACAGGAAAAAAGAAATATTGATAAGAAAAAAATAATAATGTAGTTGTACAGATTTTTCATAGTAATAGAGTTTTAAATTGAATGGTGTTAGTAAGAAGCCATTTTTGTCTGGCCATTTTCTTTATTCTTCTTATAATGAAACAAAACCATATCTGCATCCTTTTTTAGAAATGTTATATTTCCATGAATATCGGAATATTGATATTCACCGTTGGCTGCAGTATATTCCGGCAGCTCATCGACTTTTTTTACCTCATATGTTTTGCCGTCAAGAAATACCTTGGCTGTACTTTGAGTATGATTGATCATCACTTCCATCTGATCTCCAAAATCATCTACGAAAGTGGCTCGTGTAATACTGTCTTTAGCTGTTTCGGTGGAAGGTTTTATAGCTACGACTTCATTTTCTTTTGTAGAATGCTTACATGAAATGGCGGTGAGGATAAAAATGAAGAATAGTGAAAATAGAATCTTTTTTTTCATAATAATTTGTTTTTGCGTGTTTCATTGGTGTGATTTGTTTGGCAAAGTTATTGTTTTTCTGGGTAAAAATTGTTAATTTATTATAAATTATAGAGTTGTTTTTAAAATTAGAGGAATTTACATTTTTTAAATATCTCATAGTTTCTCTATTTTTTTGTTATTTCTTAGATGGTTGAAGCTTTTTTATATAATTTAAAATTTAAAATACTGAAAATCAAAATGAAAAAAATAATTTTATAGATAGAGTTTTAAAGGGTTGGATTACCTCAATTGCTATTCAGCATATTTAAAGGAAAGTTAAATATTGTTAATATATGCCATTTATCATGAAATTGTTTCAAGATGTATAGGAACTAAGACTTACATTTGTGCCTTCAAATTATGAGAACGTATATAGTATACTTTTTGACCAGTCTTTTTCTGCTATTTGTTGTAGAAAGCAAGATTAATGTCAAAACTTTAAAAAACGACTATACCCATTCTTCTCATCATTTACCTAAAAAAGCAAACCGACTTAACCAGACTTACGAAAAACTTTCGATCCAGCAGACTCCAGATGATCTAAGCAATGCTTATTCATTAGAACTTACGGAAGATGATTTTCAACTATCAGATACTTTTCAGGCGATGGTTGTTTTTGCCAGTGTATTTACGTTGGTATATATTTTTGGTTTAAAAAGTTTCAAAAAGCTTAAGCCTACTATTCAAGGCTTTTTATCAGACTTTTCCTCAGTGAAAAGATTCATTCTGATCCGTTCTATCAGAATTTAAAACTCTTTAGGTTGCTGTTGATTCTTTCAGCAGGAATGTTATGCGTTGTATTTGTTGGTAATCATTACACCGTATATTCTCTTATTACCATTTTCATATTAAAACATTAACGATTTACATAAACTCTAGAAATTATGATTAAAAGAGTTGTCGCAAGCATTGCGCTAAGCAGTCTTTTATTGTTCACAGGTTGTAACAAGAAAAAAGAAGAGAAAGAAGAAGCTACAATTTATCCCGTAACCTTTCCGGTAGTAATGGATACGGTGATTGACAAAGAGTACGTAGCGCAGATCAGATCTGTAAAGAACATTGAAGTTCGTGCACAGGAGAAAGGTTTCCTTGAGAAAATCTTTGTGGACGAAGGTCAGTTTGTTCATCAGGGACAGACATTGTTCAGAATTATGCCCAAATTGTATCAGGCGGAATTACTGAAAGCTCAGGCAGAAGTTGCCCAAGCCACGATTGAACTGAAAAATGCAAGTACATTGGCCAGCAACAACATCGTTTCCAAAAACGAAAGAGCAATGGCCAAAGCTAAGTTGGATGCAGCAAATGCAGAAGCAAAATTAGCACAGATCCACTTGTCATTTACAGACATTAAAGCTCCGTTTTCAGGGATTATCAACAGATTGCCTTTGAGATTGGGAAGTTTGGTGGATGAAGGAGATTTGTTGACGTCTCTTTCCGATAATACAAATATGTACACTTATTTCAATGTATCGGAGCCGGAATATCTTAACTATCAAAGAAATGTATCCTCAAGAGGAAGTAATCAGGTAGGTCTATTAATGGCAAACGGAGATTTGTTTCCTCAAAAAGGTGAAGTTGAGACGATTACGGGAGAATTTGATAATGAAACAGGAAACATTGCCTTCAGAGCAAAATTCCCGAATCCTGACAAATTATTAAGAAATGGGGAAACAGGAAAAGTAAGAATGACTTTGCCATTGAAAAACGCTTTAATTATTCCACAAAAAGCAACTTACGAAATTCAGGACCAGAAATATGTTTTCGTAGTGGATAAAAACGGAGTGGCAAAATCCAGAAATATAAAGATAGCTTATGAACTTCCGGATGTATATGTTGTAGCCTCAGGTCTTGCAACAGGAGATAAAATCTTATTGGAAGGAGTTCAGAAAGTGAAAGATGATCAGAAAGTTCAGGTTAAAGCTCAGGATCCGAAAAAAGTTCTTCAATCATTAAAATTAAAAGCAGAGTAGAATACGATAATTGATAAGCGATAATTGATCGTATAAAACGGTTCAAACTCATCATTTATCATTCATCAATAATAATTTATATTATTTTATGTTTAAGAAATTCATTCGCAGACCTGTTCTGTCTATCGTAATCTCTTTGATTATCGTATTTATGGGAGTTTTGTCCCTGACTAAATTGCCGATTACACAGTTCCCGTCGATTTCACCGCCAAAAGTAAACATCACCGCAGAATATCCGGGGGCCAACAACGAATTGTTGATCAAGTCCGTAGTTATTCCGTTGGAAAGAGGTTTAAATGGTGTACCGGGAATGAAATATATGACTTCCGATGCCGGAAACGACGGGGAAGCTTCTATTCAGGTGGTTTTCGATTTGGGAACCGATCCGAACGTGGCAGCTGTAAACGTGCAAAACCGTGTATCTTCGGTTGTAAATAAATTGCCGCCGTTGGTAGTTCGTGAAGGGGTAAAGATTACCCGTGAAGAACCCAATATGTTGATGTACATTAACTTGTATAGTGATGATCCTAAAGCTGACCAAAAATTCCTTTTCAACTATGCGGATATCAACGTGATGTCTGAATTGAGAAGAGTTGGTGGTGTCGGTTTCGCAGATATCTTGGGAACAAGAGAATATGCAATGCGTATCTGGCTAAAACCTGACAGATTAACAGCTTACAGTATTTCGGCAGATGAAGTAATGGAAGCTTTGAATCAGCAGAGTTTGGAAGCATCTCCTGGTAAAACGGGGGAAAGTTCCGGAAAGCGTTCGCAGTCATTTGAATATATTTTAAAATATCCGGGTCGTTTCAATAATGAAAAGGACTACGGAAATATAATCCTTAAAGCAAAACCAGGGGGAGAATTTATCAGATTAAAAGATGTTGCAGATATTGAATTCGGTTCTTCGATGTATGATATTTATTCTACATTGAATGGTAAGCCTTCTGCAGCGATCACGGTAAAACAATCCTACGGTTCCAATGCAAGTGACGTTATCAAAAACGTAAAATCTTTGATGGCTGAATTGCAGAAAACAACCTTCCCAAAAGGAATGCACTACGACATCAGCTATGACGTATCGAGATTCCTGGATGCTTCAATCGAAAAAGTAGTTCACACACTATTTGAGGCTTTCGTTCTGGTAGCCATTGTGGTATTCTTGTTCTTGGGCGACTGGCGCTCAACATTGATTCCGGCCTTAGCGGTTCCTGTTTCATTGGTAGGGACATTTGCTATCATGTCTGCTTTTGGAATTACATTAAATATGATCTCGCTCTTTGCTCTCGTAATGGCGATTGGGGTTGTAGTGGATGATGCGATTGTGGTAATTGAAGCCGTTCACGCCAAGATGGAGGAGAAACATTTATCTCCATTAAAAGCAACAGAAGAAGCTATGCATGAGATCAGCGGAGCGATTATTGCGATCACTTTGGTAATGGCGTCCGTATTCATTCCGATTGCGTTTATGTCAGGTCCGGTTGGGGTTTTCTATCGTCAGTTTTCCATTACAATGGCTTCTGCGATTATCCTTTCAGGGGTTGTGGCTTTAACGCTGACTCCGGCTTTATGTGCTTTAATCTTAAAAAATAACCACGGAAAAGCTAAGAGAAGAACACCTATTACTATTTTCTTAGATAAATTCAACGGATTATTTACAAAAGGAGCGAATAAATATGAAGGAATGTTGAATAAAACGGTAAAGAAAAAAACGATCACTTTACCTTTATTATTAGCGTTCTGTGCTGCTACATTCTTCCTGAGTAACTCACTTCCATCAGGATTTATTCCTGCGGAAGATCAAGGGATGATCTATGCGATTATTCAGACACCACCGGGTTCTACATTAGAAAGAACAAACCAGATTGCAAGAGAATTATTGAGAGAATCTGAAGATATTGATGGAGTACAGTCTGTTTCTTCATTGGCAGGTTATGAAATCCTTACAGAAGGTACAGGTTCCAACTCCGGTACTTGTTTGATTAACCTTAAAAGTTGGGAAGACCGTAAAGAATCCGCTGCGGAAATCATAGAAAAACTGGAGGAGAAAGCTAAAAATATTCCGGGTGCTAATATAGAATTTTTCCAGCCGCCGTCAATTCCGGGTTATGGAGCAGCAGGTGGTTTTGAGCTTCGCTTGCTCGATAAAGCAGGAAGTGGAGATTATCACAAAATGGAACAGGTGAGTAACGACTTTGTGAAGGAACTGAAAAAACGACCTGAGCTTGGTTCTGCATTTACATTCTATTCTGCGAGTTTCCCTCAGTATATGTTGAAAGTAGATAATGAACTTGCCGAGCAAAAAGGAGTAACGATCGAAAACGCAATGGACAATTTATCAACGTTAATTGGTTCCAACTATGAAACGAGTTTCATCCGTTTCGACAGACCATATAAAGTAATTGTTCAGGCTGGACCTCAGTATCGTGCATTGCCGACGGATCTATTGAAATTATATGTTAAAAATAATAAGGATCAGATGGTTCCATACTCAGACTTTATGCATTTGGAAAAGGTTTACGGTTTATCAGAGATCACAAGACATAATATGTATAACTCATCTGAGGTAAGTGGAACTCCTGCACCGGGATATAGTTCCGGACAAGCGATTCAGGCGATCAAAGAGGTGGCGGACAAAACGCTTCCGAGAGGTTTCGGTATCGACTGGGCGGGTATTTCCAAAGATGAGGTAAGTCGTGGAAATGAAGCGATATTTATCTTTTTAGTGTGTTTAGGATTCGTTTATTTAATTCTTTCTGCACAGTATGAAAGTTTCATTCTTCCGTTGCCGGTAATTTTATCTTTGCCGACGGGTATTTTCGGAGCTTTCTTATGTTTGAAATTATTAGGATTAGAAAACAACATTTATGCTCAGGTAGCAATGGTGATGTTGATTGGTCTTTTGGGTAAAAATGCTGTATTGATCGTAGAATTTGCAGTTCAGAAAAAGGCGGAAGAAGGAATTCCGGTAGCGCAGGCTGCGATTGAAGGTGCGGCGATCCGTTTCCGTCCGATTTTGATGACATCTTTTGCATTTATTGCAGGTTTGATTCCATTGGTAATGGCAACAGGACCGGGTGCAATAGGTAACCGAACAATTGGTACAGCAGCAGCAGGAGGAATGTTGATCGGAACTATTTTCGGATTGATGATTATCCCTGGATTGTATTATATCTTCGGAACAATCGCCGATAAATCGAGATTGGCCAGATATGAAGAAGAAAATCCTTTAACAGAACAAACAGAACCTTACGAACACGATGGAAAATTTGAAGACTAAAAGCATACTATCAGCCATTGCCTTATCCCTTGTTTTAGCAAGTTGTAAGGCGCCTATGGCAACCGTTATAAAAGATGAGGTAAAAGAAAATATTCCTCAAAACTTTAACCAGGAAGAGCAGTCAGATGCTAATAACAATAGCGGAACAACGCCCTGGAGACAATTTTTTACTGATCCTAACTTAGTTGCATTAATTGAAACTGCATTAAAGAACAATCAGGAACTCATGATCACTTTGCAGGAAATAGAAATTGCAAAAAGTGGTGTTTTAGCTAAAAAAGGGAGATTAGCCCCTACCGTTTCTGCAGGAATCGGAGCGGGTATAAAAAAAGCAGGACGCTATACAAGTGAAGGAGCTGGTGACGCAACGACTGAAATCAAACCCGGAAAAGAAATGCCGGATCCGCTTGCGAATTTTGAAGGTGGTTTGATGGCCAACTGGGAAATCGATATCTGGAAAAAACTAAGAACAGAGAAAGAATCTGCTGTGGCACATTATCTTTCGACGGTAGAAGGAAAGAATTTTGTTCTTTCCAACTTGATTGAAGAAGTTGCCAACAGTTATTATGAGTTGCTTGCTTTGGATAATCAGCTGGATATTATTCAGCAGTATATCAAGCTTCAGCAAAAAGCTCTGGAAATTTCAAAAATTCAGAAAGAAGCTGCGGCTGCAACTGAATTGGCGGTGAAAAAATTCGAAGCTGAGCTGGCCAAATCTAAAGCGACAGAATATACAATCCGTCAGGAAATTACCGAAAAGGAGAATGAAATCAATGCGCTTTGCGGTCGTTTTCCACAACCGATTGTAAGAACAAAGGAAGATTTTATGACTACGATTCCACAAACGGTGTATACGGGAATTCCGTCGCAATTGTTGGCTAACCGTCCTGATATCAAACAAGCGGAATTGGAATTGAAATCATCAAAATTAGATGTCGAAGCAGCAAGAAAAGAGTTTTATCCTTCGTTGGAAATCTCGGCAACATTGGGACTAGAAGCGTTTAAGCCTTCTTATTTAGTGAAAATGCCGGAATCAATCGCTTACAATTTAGCAGGTGAACTAGCTGGACCACTTATTAATAAAAGTGCAATTAAAGCGAATTTCCAGACGGCAGATGCTAAACAGATTCAGGCTTTGTATGAATATGATAAAGCGATTTTGAATGCCTATTTAGATGTTGCCAATTTAATGTCTAAAGTGAAAAATATTGATCAGTATTATAAACTGAAGTCTGAAGAAACACAGACTTTGGAGAAATCAATAGATATTGCTAATCAGTTGTTTAGAAATTCAAGAGCAGATTATCTGGAAGTTCTTCTGAACCAGAGAGATGCCTTGGATGCAAAAATGGAACTGGTTGAAGCAAAACAGAAACAGCTGAGTACAGTTGTAGATATTTACAAGAGCTTAGGCGGAGGCTGGAAGTGATTTGTAAATCCTTAATGTTTTATTTTGGGAGACCGCCGTATTGGCGGTCTCTTTTGCTGTATTAAAGAAAAATGAGAATGCAATTTTAAAACGAATATGAGTTGTTGGGTGTTAATTTGGCTCTCTATATATCAATTATGAAAAGGGTTTTCGTATATTTATTTGCCAAACCGATTATCATGAAAAAAATACTATTACTTCTCTTAGCCGTAATTGTACTCTTAGTTATTTTCCTAATAATTAGAACCCTCACTTATCCATTTAAAAAAAATGAAGCTTCCGTTGAAAAAGCTTGGAGCCCTGTGCGTAATGATTCTGCAGTTCAGCATTTGTCGGGAGGAATACGGATACCTACAGTTTCTACAGGGGAATTAGGAGATTTTGATTATACTCCGTTTGAAAAATTTAAGAGCTACTTAAAAGAATCTTATCCTTTGGTATATCAAAATACCGAAAACTATGAAATTAATACATATGCATTAGTATTTAAAATAAAAGGAAAAAACAGTTCTTTAGCTCCGATACTATTTTTATCACATATTGATGTTGTTCCTCCGGGAGATGCGGATGTGATCAATAAGAATGAAAATATCAATCAGCTTAATGATCAACCAACTCCAAGTGTATCCAAAGTAGCAAAAGACTGGGAGTATGGTCCGTTTTCAGGAGCAATCGCCAATGGTAAAATTTATGGTAGAGGAACTATAGATATGAAAGGGATGCTTTTCTCTTTAATGGAATCTGCAAATAATATCATTAAAAATAAAATAATACCTGAACGAGATATTTATCTTGCTTTTGGTTTCGATGAAGAAGTAGGTGGAAAAAAGGGGGCAACACAAATTGCAGAACATTTTAAAAAGCTAGGTTTAAAATTTGATGCGGTTTACGATGAAGGAGGTCTCATTTTAGAAAAAGGAAATGTGGCAGGAATCAACAATGATGTTGCTGTTGTAGGCTGTGCGGAAAAAGGTTTTCTTTCTGCTAAAATAAAAGTAAAAGGATTGGGAGGACATTCTTCTATGCCTCCAATAGAAAGTGCAATTGGTAAAGCTGCGATCATTATGCAGCGACTTGAGAAAGATCAGATGAAGCCTATGATTACGCCTTTAATGCAGGAATTTTTTAATAATGTAGGAGGAGGGATGTCTTTTGTAAACAGAATGGCCATTGCAAATGCTTGGCTTCTTAAACCCGTATTGCTTTCACAGCTTACAAAAAATAACACAACGAATGCTTTATTAAGAACTACTACCGCACTTACGATGATGAAGGGAAGTGACGGAACAAATGTTCTTTCTCCGGAAGTGGAATTTGTTGTTAATTTTAGATTGCTTCCGGGGAATTCCGTTAAAGAGGTCAAAGATCATATTGCCAAAGCTACCGAAGGTTTTGATGTGGAAGTGGAAGAAATTGATAATACCCGTGAAGCTTCTGCGGTTTCTTCTACAAATACCCGTGCTTATAAAATGATTCAGGAGAGTGTGAAACAAATTTATCCTGATGCTGTCGTTACCCCTTATCTTACAGTAGGAGGTACAGATGCTTACAAATATCAGATTGTTAGCAACCATATTTATCGGTTTATGCCAATTAAAATTAATGGTTTTGAACAGCAAAGCATTCACAGTACGAATGAATACATCACTATTGAAAACTATCTTAGGATGATTCATTACTTTGAATTCATTATGAAAAATTACGATAAGTAAGAATTTTAAATTTTTTTGACGGGTATTTTAATGCGTCAAGTTTTGTCGCTTCAGCAGAATAGTTTTGTGATATCAAAATGACAAAGCTATGGAACTACCGTTTTATCTTACCTATAAAGAATTTGAAACTCATTATTACAATAATCTTGAAAAATGGTTTGAGGCCTATCATAACACCTGTGAAGTTGATTATTTAAAACAGCTGGTCAATGTATATAGTCCTTATCTGTATTACAATTTTGCTAAAGATAAACTTCAGGCAGATGCTTCTATTCAGATTAAAGACTGTTTTTTTCCTTACCATGAAAAAATAGGAATTTCATTTTGTACCAATTGTGAGCATAGTAATAAACATGTTTCAAAAGGAATGAACCACTTGTTTGAGTGGAAAACCATAACAATGATGGAATATGCACAGCATATTCTGGATAAAATAAACCAACATATTGCCAAGAATAATAGTAAGAGTAGTATCCTTGATTTTATTAATGACTACGAAGTGATTACTTTCAGAGACGGGGCGGGATTATGTGTTAATTATAACCAGCATCAGTCCACCATTCAATTCCTTAAAGTTTATCTTCCGGTTTCCGGAAAAACTGTTGATATTGCGGTATATAGAGACTTTATTTTTTCGGTAGTCCAGATTGCGGAATTTATAGACGGAAAATTAAAAGAAGTTCAGGCTTTTGAGCATATGATGTATTCAAAATTAAAATCCGAAGCCAAATTTAAAGTACAGATGAATAATCAGTTTTTAACCATCTGTAATTAATTTTTAAACCTAAACATTCATATAACTAATAACTAAATTGTAGTTTGAAAATTAGTTGGTTCTGTTTTCAAACGAAAATCCCAGTCTTTTGGCTGGGATTTTTAAGGTTTTTAATGACGATTTCCGATATATGACAGAAGAAGATGCATTAATAAAATCAGCATTTATGTATCCGGTAAATCATTAAACGACATCACCAAAGGATGTCGTTTATTATTTTGTTATCTGCGAATTGTTACCCCTCCGTCCACTGACAGGTATGAGCCTGAAATATAAGAAGCTTCGTCAGATGCTAAGAAAACAATAGCATTTGCTATTTCTTCTGCCTCTCCGATTCTTTTGAGCGGAACTGCTGCAGCAATAGCCGTTTTAATATGTTCCGGTGTTTGCTGATTCATGGGTGTATCGGTTAATCCGGGAGCTACAGTATTTACCCGGATTTTTCTGTCTGCCAATTCTGTTGCTGCCGTGCGTGCAATTGCATCAACTGCACTTTTTGTTGCGGCATAAGCTCCCATTTGTGCATATCCGCTCACAGAAACTCCGGACGAAATAAGAATAACAGACGCTCCTTCTGCTAAATGCGGAATTAGTTTTTGCAACGTAAAGAATAATCCTTTCACATTGATATTAAACAAATCATCAAACACTTCCTCGGTTGTTTCTTCGATTGAATATTGCTTTGCAATTCCTGCGTTTAATATAAGTACATCAACTTTGTTTCCACTTTCTGCAACTCCTTTTTCCAATGTTGCAATGTCTGTCATTTTAGAAATATCAGACGCCAAGGTTTTTAATTTAGGGCTGTTGATTTTCAGTGATGCAGTATTCAGACTATCGGCATTTCTTCCTGTTATCAAAACATTTGCTCCTTTTCCAATAAATATTTCTGCGGTTGCTAATCCAATTCCTGCACTTCCGCCTGTAATCACTACATTTTTATTTGTGAAATTCATTTTTAAAATTTTAAATGATTGAAAATTAATTTTTAATCTGAGACTTTTTGAATCTCTTTGTTGTTGAAATCGATTTCTTTTAACGATGCAAATTTAAAATGAATAAATTTATTTTAGTAACTTTGTAACTAAAAGTAACAGTAACTTTTGAGTAACAAAGTAACTTATGAAGGGAATTAACTGCTCGGATAACGACACAAACAGAAAACAAATTATGGCTGTTCACGATGCAATGGATGTATTGAACGGCAAATGGAAAATCTCTATAATTTCATCGGTTTGTTATTATAACAAACGGCGTTTTTCTGATATTTTGAACGATGTGAAAGGTATTTCCAATAAAATGCTTAGTAAAGAGCTGAAAGAACTGGAAATGAACCAGCTCGTAAAACGGATAGTGAACGACACACAACCTGTAACGGTGCAATATCAGTTGACGGAATATGGAATGACGTTAAAAAAAATCATTGATACTTTGGCTGACTGGGGAACCGAACATCGAAAAGTGATTGTTGGGAAGTAAAAGACATAGCTTTTTAGAGTTTAAGTTTATTCCCTTAGGAAAATAAACAAACAGTTTACGGTCAATGATAAGATTTCAACTATTCATTCTAAGATGACCTAGAATTAAATCAAAAGGAAGTATAAAAGCCTTTAATGAACTTTTTGTCATTTGAAATAAATTTTCTTATCGTTGTTTTGGTTATTTGTGATTTCCTACAGAAACAAAAAACCTGTAATCATGATGAATACAGGTTTTTACTTTTGACCATTTTGAAGCGATAAGCTTTCGGTCTTGCAGAGAGGAAGGGATTCGAACCCTCGATACAGTTACCCGTATACTACCTTTCCAGGGTAGCTCCTTCAACCACTGGTGTTACCTTTAAATAAATGTATGCCTAAAACTGCTCCTATTTTATAGCATTACAATAATCCTTCATCAGCAAAACTCATGTAGTTTTCTTTTGTAATTATGATGCTATCAAACAAAGTAATATCCATAAGCTTACAGCTCTCTTTTAATTTCTTTACAATGTTCAAATCTGCTGAACTTGGTTTTAAATTTCCACTCGGATGATTATGGACTAATATAATACCTGGAGCCAAACATTTTAATGCTACTGATAATACAAGTCTGATATCTACTAAACTACTCGTAATTCCACCTGTGGATAAATTGTAGATTCCTAAAAAATAGCTTGAATTATTAAGTAAAATCACTTTTACTTCTTCCTGCATTTGTATTGTTTCTTCATTCCAAAAGTTTCTTATAATTTGAACAGCATCAAAGCTTGTAGTAATCTTTGAACTCACAATTTTGTTAGGTTTATAAGAAACCTGGATTTCAGAAACTGATATAGTGTTATTCATTTTTCTTTAGTTTAAATTGTTTTGTAATAGTTTATTCTGATACATCAAAACAGTGAATTTCTTATCTTTCCTTAAAATCAGCATCATACATTCAGGTAATTCGATATCCTGTATCTCTTCTAATTTCTGTTTAAAAAAATCTGCAATGTTACCTGGAAAGAGGAATTCTACTCTCATCAATATATCTGCATTAAAATATAACAGAATATGCTTTGTTCTTCGCTCTAAAATCTTATTGACCTCGCCGAAATATTCATAAGGTTCTAATGCCAAATCATTCTCAATAAATTCATAAGGTGGAATTGAAATAAGGTCAAATTCATAATCCGCATACTCACTGTCAAGTTTAAAAATTAAGTAATCATAAATATCGTTTTTCATTAATGTAAGGGTATAAAAAAACCACCTCGTAGGTGGCTGTTAATCAATTTTAGGAATTGGAACAACAGGTATAGCTACCTTCTGCATTTCCTCTTCTATTTCTTTTAGTTTTTCTGGATAAACTTTTCTCTCATAAAAAAGCATTTTAAATGCTTCATCAAAATCAATAAGGTTCTCATAATATTTTCTGTCAATACAAACTCCGAATTCTCCTATTGGCGAGTTTCCAAAATGTGGATGAATTACCTCATCTTCATCAACTGAATAATCCAAATGATCATAATAGAAAATTGCCAGATTGTTATAACCAATATCAAAATACTTTATCAACCATTCTTTTAATTGTGAGTCATTGTTGTAGGTTTTGTATTCTTCAACTGCAACTTTACAAACTGCATCTAATTCCTGAACTTTAACACCGTATTCAACCTCTTCGTAAAAGCTCGTAAAATACCTATATCTCTTAGTACAATAATCTGCTTCTTGTAAGCAGTCATAAGGCAATCCTTCTTGTTTCCATTTGTGACATTGCTTACAAAGATTCTCAGAATAATTTTTGATTCCCCTATATAAATCGTTGTATTCATACAACCAATAAGCAATCTTTTGTAATGTAAAAGGATTGTCATTGAGTTCTTTTAGACAATAAAGTGATCTATTTATTTTTTCTTCCAATTCCTTTTCCAATTTTTAAAATTCTATCTTTTATACTGTTAATAACATCTTTTTTGTTATCTGCTATTAGGAAAACTAATATAACCAAACAAATCCCTAAGAAGATGAGTCCAATAACTATATAAATTATGAAGTGTAGAAAATCCCCAAACAAATCCCCAATATTTTTAGTAGTTTTATCTATACCAAAAATGACTGACATTAAAAGTAATACTAAGATTGGAGTTAAAAAGAGTGACATTAAAACTGTCTTTTTTTCTTCCCGATATGAAAACCCAGACTTTGTAAGAAAGTATATCACAGGAGCACCAATGACAATTAAGCTTATGTAGTAAAAAGTATCGTTGAAATCAAGATTCATTATTATACTTTTAATTATTACTTCTCTAAACTTTTAATCAGTTCTTTGAGATTATTATCTCCTCTTCTGTATTGATAGGCTTTTTTATACCATTTAAGAGCTTGTTCCAAATTATCGCTATCCCTATATGCTTGAGCAAGTAATAACATAAATTCTGAATCTTTTGGAGAAACTTTTAATCCTGCATAACATATATTAGCAACAGCTTGATAATTTCCATCCTCCAAGTGAGTTATTGCAACACCTTTTGATTCTTTCAAAAGCATTGCTAATTGAATTACATTGTTAACATTCTGATAAGGATTGTACATTTTGTCTTCTACAAATTCACCAGAAGAGGTTTTGTATTTAGCAGTTTCAGCTTCTTTTGATTTATTCAAACCTTCTGCAAAACCTCTGTTATAACCATCATAATAGCTTGTACTTTTTTCATTTGCATTTGGAATTGGAGCAATTGGAGGAATGGGTTTTTGACAATTTAATCCTTTATCATAACAATACCCACCTTTATATCCATCATTAAAACCTGAATTAAAAGCTGTTTGTGCTAACGAAAAAACTGGAAATAGTAATAAGGGTAATATTTTCTTCATTTTATAAATTTTAAAGTTCTTCAAATATAACAAATGTATCATTTATGATAACCATACAATTATCATTTATGACCACTTTTGGCTATTAATATTAATAAACAAATAGAGTTAGAGTTTATCATATTACCTTACGGTTTTCCGTAGTTAAAGTGTATTCTAATTATTGTTTAATATAGCCAAAGTGGATAAAAAAGAGTATCAAGTTGCAATAGGAAAGCGTATAAAACAGCTTAGAGAAAAGAAAAATATTTCTCAAGTTGAATTGGCGGCTTTATGCAACTTTGAAAAGTCTAATATGTCCAGGTTGGAAGCAGGAAATACCAATCCTACTGCATATACTTTGCATATTATTGCTCAAAAGTTAGAAATTGAAACCTTTGAGATTCTAAAGTTCAAAAGTTTATCTGAATAAGTTTTAGCTATTTATACATATCCTTTTATCAAACCTGGATAAAGGAAATCTTGTATTTTGTTGATGTTAAAGCAATCATGCATACTTATATCTCCAGGTATCTGCGAGTATAGATAACAAAATTGTGAAGATTTTCGCACCAAACTTGGAGTTGATATATTTTATATATCCAGGTGCAGTCTAAGGTTTTTTAAATTCTTCTGCACATTTTTTCCTTACACTATATATAAAAGGAAATTTTGTACAGCTAAAAAAATAAAAATGTCCAGATTCTACCTGAACCTATATATGATTCTACAGTAAAATTTGGACATTTTAGGAAATTTAATCAGCCATTGATAAGTTACCTGGAGCTGAATATACTTTAGAAAAGGTAAGCTCTTCTGCTCTGTAAACATACCTATGGGACAATGTAATGATTTCTCCTGTGTCTTGAATAGTGTATTCATAAGGCTCACACTCTTCCTTTACAATTGAACCAGGAAATTCTGAGCTAATTAAAGATTTACAGGTTTCTTCATCGAATGTAGATGTAATAGTGGCTTTCTTAGAGGTGGCATAATACATTCCTGTAGTTTTGCTTAATACCATTTCAATACCTCCTGAAACTTCAAGTACAAAGAACTCCTTGTTCTCTGCTACTCTTCTTTTGTAATTGATAATTCTTACCATTGTTTTTGATTTTGAGTTAGAAATAACACCACAAGAACTGAATTATACAGCACAAACAAACCCAGCTTTCAACTTGAATTTATAATTGTTTCTGTAAAATTTTTATATTCTTATAAATGGTGGGGAGAGGTTTTCCTTTCCTAAAGATGAGTGGGGGTTATTATAAGGGGATTTGCTCTTGAAGAATTTTTTTCAAGATTTTTTTTTAGTAAAAAAAATCACTGATTTTGAGTACTTTTAAAAATTAGAAGAAACAATGACTAATTTATATTATGAATGGTGAAATAAAAAATAAAATATCAATTCTAAAAGAAGCTATAGTTACGGACAGATTGGTAATCTTTGCTGGTTCAGGAATATCTCTTGATTCAGGACTTCCTCTTTGGGGAAGTTTGCTTGAAGGAATAAAGAAGAATTTAAATGAAGAAATTAGAGGTGATGATGCACTAAAAATAGCTCAATTACTCTATAATGAAAAAGGAGAGAAAGAATATTACGATATAGTAAAAGAACTGCTATATAAAGACAGTACTGAAAAATATAATAATCTTCATGAAATGATTTTTAAATTAAATCCGCAACATATTATTACAACTAATTATGATAATTTCTTTGAACAAATTATAGAAAATGAAGGATTAGATTTTTCTGTTGTGGTGAAAGATGAAGATTTACCTTATGCAAAGTTTAAAAATTTATTGATAAAGTATCATGGCGACTTTGAAAATCATAATATTGTTTTAAAAGAAAATGATTATTTAGAGTTCTCTAAACTCAATACATTAAAAGAAATTTTTGTTAAATCTCTTTTTAGCAATAAAATAATCCTCTTTATAGGTTATAGTTTTTCGGATATTAATTTAAAAATTTTAAGTAGAGAAATTCAATATATTCTGAAAAAACATCACCAACGAGCATATCTAATTAATATTTCTGATAGCATATCTCAAACTGAAAAACTTTATTACGAAAATTTAGGTATTAATATCATTAACTATAATCAAGCAAAAAAAGAAATAAATGATTTAGAGAATTTTGGAGATGATAAAATCAACCTTTCTAATAAAAGTAAAAAAGTTTTCCAACTATTAAATTATATCAAACAGTTTGATTTATATAAGCATAAGAATAATTGTGGAGATAAGTTGAACAGACAGCAAATAATAGATGAACTTTACAATTCATTAATTAGATTTAGATATTTTAAAATATTGCCTTCTACATTTATTACAAATTTATACCCTATTAATAAAGGGAATAAAAACGATTCAGGAGAATCCAACTTAATGGGCAATGTTTTAACTTGTTTTAATGAAGAACTATATAATATAATTGAAGAATATAAAGGCTATGATGATAAAAATTTCACGGAAGATGAAAGAGATAAGTTAAACTTTATTTTGAACAGATTTTTATTTTCTGGTATTTATGATATTGCAAAGCCGACTCAAAGACCTGATAGTTTTTGTTTTTATTCTTCAGATAGAAAAACAAAAATTGATTTGTTCGAAAAGATTAAAAAAAACGAAAGCTGTGACTGTATTAATTGTTGTATAGATAAATTTGATTTTAATAAAGCAATTATTAAATTGAATAATTACACGATTACTGAAAATTCAGACCTCGCAGAAGATCTTTCTTATGCCTATGGATTTGTTCAATTGAATGATTTTTATAAAGCATACATTTCTTACAAACAAATTTTAGTAAAGGCAAATAAGCTTAAAAAACTTGAAGTTTCATTTCTTGCAAAGTTCAACATGTATAGACTTGGTAAAAAGTCTCATTTTATGTATGGTGGAACTATAGATGAAAAAGAAATAGATGAAATAAGAGCTGAGACTAAAAATATTGATATCGATTCGGAATTAAATAAGGTAAAATATTTTGTTGATAAAGAGGTTTTCGAATTTTTAAGAGAAATAAAAAATGGTATCTATATTCAGAATCTTTGTGATGAAATTGATGGAATATACAATGATATTCCGAAAACAAAATCTATTATTGAAAATGGAGGTAGTGCTTCAAACTCCAATATAAATAATTTATATAAATCTAATTTAAATTTGAAAAATTTCATTGAAGACAATTTTATTATTGGTAATGGGTATTCAATGATCTCCACTGCATTTCAAAAATCAATAAATGCTTTTCTTGTGGGGTACTCAATTAAGTTTGTAAAAAGAGAAGAACGAAATTATCCTAACTTTGGAAGTCCTCATTTAAATTATTTTAATCATTTCCTAATAAGATTTATTATAAGTGAAGCAAAGCATGAAGATTTCTTCAAATCAATAAATGATAATCAATTAAAAGAAATTGAAATCTGCGAAGAAGAAATAAATAAAATTATCAATGATTTTTCTAACTTTTTTTCGTCATCATTTACTGAAAGTAATTTTTGGGGACCTTCAATATCTGAAAACAACATTTTTAAAGGTAAGTTATTCGCAGATAATGATTTTTCAGATATTATGCGAAGTATTCTAAATAATATTCTAATTGTAATGGCATATTTCAAATTCCCAAAAGAAAGTTCGAATGTGTTACTTGAAAAATTATATTATTTTATAAAATTTATAAAATTTCCTGAAAGGAGATTTGAGTATAGATATCTGAGAAACATCTTAGTTGAAAAGCAGGATGAAATAGATGTAGAAATTGTAAAAAAAATATTGGAAATTTATCTTGAGCAGAAAAAATATGATGCGAATTTCCTACAAATATTAGAATTCATAAGAATAAAGGATGATAATTTTTTATTGAATAATTTTGATATAACACAATTTAACTTCAATGAAAATTATGGTGAATTCAATATTATATATAAAGTCTTAAGTGAAGAAAATAAGATAATTTTCAAAACACAATTGCACAAATATTTAGTAAGTGACAACAACTCTCCCAATGAATACTCATATTTTTTAGCATTCCAAAATGAAATGTTTGATGAAAATAGTGATGTATTTACTACATATCTAAACCTTATTAAAGAATATTTAAAAAACAGAGAGAATAATGACCATTTAAATGGTTATAAGGATTATTCAATTTTGAACTTTTTTTATCTCATTTATACAAAAAAAATAAATAAAAAATACGTAAATAGAATATCAATAAAAAACAACTACTTTAAATTTCTTTTAAATTTATCTAAATACCCTTCGGTACTGTTTAATCCCTTATGGCTAAAACATGACACTTCTGATGTTTATATTAATGAATTTAAAAAAGTTCCTTACATTCAAACTATTTTAAAGGATTATCTTACAAATAATGAAGATGAAGAGCTAATGAAAATTTATTTTAAATTAATAAAATAATAAAATTTATATTCGACGAATATCTATTAACACAAATTCCTAATATTATAAATTCATCACTACAAAAAACAATTAACTATGATTAACGAACTTAGAGAACATATTAATGGATATTGGGAATCTACTAATATTGCTCCATATTCTATAAATGACAATAAAAAAATAACTATCGAAATAAATGAAAGCCCCAATTGGTCCAAACTGGCAATTATTGTTAATGATAAGTCTGAAATGTTTTATGCTATAAAGCTTATAAAAACTCTTCAAGATTCTGAAAATACAACTTTAAGATTACATTTTAAAGTTTATAACTCTAATGAAGTTCCTGAAAATATTGATGAGGTTATTTTAGAGTGTAAAACATTTATATCTCAGTCACCAATGCAGATGGTTTGTAAACTGAATTTTGAAGGATCCAATAGATTTAGATTATATACAAAAATAGAATAGAATGGCCAAAATGATTCCTCATATACTTGTTGGAACAGAAAATGAGGAAGAGAAAAGAAGTATTAAGAAATTATCCAAAATTATATTTAATACCCTTTCAAGTAAATTACGGTAATCCATAAAATAAATTAAATAAGATTATATAAATTTGTTAAAAACTAATACTGAGCGTCTTCCGTAAAAAATGAAGGAGAACTCAATAAACCATAAAACTGAAATATGTTTGATAATATATACTTTCTGGGGGGAATACATTGCTCAGGTAAAGGTACTACAGCTGAAAAAATACTTTCTAAATCAAGCTTAATCCATCTTGAAGCGAGTAAAGTTTTGAAATGGGAAGATATTAGCAATAGAGAAAATAAGAAAGTTAATAATATCACTTTTACACAAAATAAACTTGTTGTTAATTTAGAAAAAATTGTGACTAATGATAATCAATTCCTTTTGGATGGTCATTATTGTCTTATTAATAAGCAAGACGAAATTGAAAAAGTTACCCTCGAAACTTTTGAAAAGATCAATCCTATATCATTAAGCATAAAAATTGATGAACCAACTGAGATAAAAAAAAGGTTGGAACAAAGAGACTCTAAATTTTATGATTTAGACTTCTTAATTCATTTTCAAGATGAAGAAGTGAAATACGCAAAATTCTTAGCTGACTATCTTAAAAAACCTTTATTCATTTTAAATCAAGACCTTGAAAATTTATTAAAACATATTAAAGATGAAAATCCTTCTTGACACTAATATAATCATTCACAGAGAAGCAAATAAAGCTCATAGACCAGAAATAGGAACATTATTTAAATGGATTGATAATCTAAAATACTCTAAATATATACATCCCATAACCATTGAAGAATTAAATAGGTTTAGGGATAATGATGCAAAAGAAACTATGAGCATCAAAGTTGAAAACTATAATCAAATCAGGTATTTAGCTCCTTTTAAAGAAAATATTTCTAAAATAAGCACTGAATTTGACAAGGATTTGAATGACAAAAATGATACTAAAATCTTAAATGAGATATTTGAAAATCGCATAGATATTCTTATTTCAGAAGATAAAAAGATTCATAAAAAAGCAGAAGCTTTAAATATTAATGACAGAGTATTTACTATTCAAAAATTTCTTGAAAAGGTTACGGCTGAAAATCCCAGTTTAGTTCCATATGATATATTAGCTGTTAGGCAAGCTGATTTCGGACAAATTGATTTATCTGATCCTTTTTTTGATTCTTTCAAACAAGATTATTCTGAATTTGAGTGGTGGTTCAACAAAAAGACAGAAAATCCATGTTACATATGTAATAGCGACGGTATTTTATCTGCATTTCTCTTTATTAAAGTAGAAGATAAAGGCGAAGATTATTCAAATATTACTCCTGTATTTAAAACTAAAAGAAGGCTGAAAATAGGGACATTAAAGGTTACTGGAAATGGATATAAAATTGGTGAAAGATTTTTAAAAATAGTGTTTGACAATGCATTTCAGTATAAAGTTGATGAAATTTACGTAACTATTTTTGATAAAAGACCTGAACAAATACAACTAATTGAAATGTTAGAAGAATGGGGATTCATCTATCACGGGATAAAAACTACATCAAATGGAGAGGAGAAAGTTTATTTTAAACCTTTCTCTAAAAAAAATATAATTGATATCAATAATCCAAGAATTAGCTTTCCTTTTTTCTCAAAAGAGACTAATAAATATATTATTAAAATAGAACATCAATATCATACTGAACTATTTCCAGATAGTATAAATACAAAGGAGGATAAAACTCTTTATCAAGAAAATGCCCCTCACAGAAACAGGATTGGAAAAGTATATATCTCTCACTCTCCACAACGAAATTTAAAATCTGGAGACATATTTTTAGTTTACAGGATTGGAGAAACTGATCCAAAAATTCATTCCAGTACAATTACATCAATTTGTATTGTCGAAGGTATAAAGACTGATTTTAAAAATTTTGACGATTTTTTTAATAGCTGTAATAGAAGAACATTAATAAATAAGGAGGACTTACTAAATAAGTGGTGGAATAAAAAAGGAGACTATAAACCATTTATTATTAATTTTTTACATGCTTTTTCCTTTCCTACTCCCAAGCCCACTTTAAAAAATTTAATTGATATAGGAGTATTAGAAAATCCAAGCAGTTTAGGTATAGGATTCTACAAGTTGAATGACGAACAGTTTAAAAAAATAGTTAAATTCGCATATAGAAATATTGGAAAATGAAAGTAGTATTGTCGATTAAACCTGAATTTGCGAAGAAAATTTTTGAAGGAACTAAAAAATTCGAGTTTAGAAAATCTATTTTTAAAAACAAAGACGTAGAAACTGTAATTGTTTATGCATCTTCACCTGTGCAAAAGGTTATTGGAGAATTTGACATAGAACATATTATTAAAGATAAGTTAGATGAATTGTGGGAATTAACACATATGCATGCTGGTATTACAGAAGAATATTTTTATGAATATTTTCAAGATAAAGACTCAGGATTTGCCATAAAAATTAAGGAATTTAGAAAGTATAAAATACCGAAAGATTTAAAAGAAGATTTTAATCTTCTTCCTCCACAGTCTTTTTCCTATTATTTTAAGGATGATAGGCCTAAAAACGCCAAAAATGAATAAAAATAAAAATCTTTTAAAAAAATTAGCAAAAAAGAGAGAAAGAAAAAGATTAAAAAGAAAAAGGAAAAAAAAATATTCTCCCACATCTAATATTAAGATTAAAATTTATAGAAGTGCTATAAAAAATGATCAATATATTATAAGAAATAATTCGTCAAATTTAAACGAATTTTTAGTATCTACTGGGTTTGTATTCCCTTTCGAAGACTGTTTGTATGATATAAAGATACCCGAAATCTTTAGTTTTGAAAACAACAATTTAGAGACAAGGGCAATTTTTAGTAAGATAATTAATAGTATAATTCAATGCAAAGAAGATAAAGTCTTAATTGATTTTTCGTTTTGTAAAGAAATTGATGAAGAAACTATTTTCTTTTTAAATATTATATTAACGGAATTGAAAAACTATTCTGATAAACTTAATAGAAAATTAACTATAAAAAACCAATCTTTTAGTATTTTAATTAGAAATTCTATTCATAGTAAGGTAAATAGGATGCTCTTTCTATATAAAAGTATAAAAGATTTTGATTTGCAAGATTTTAATATCTCTCAAGATGAAATTCCATTCCAACATTTAGGCTATTTAAAAGGGACTAAATCAAAAAAACATTATTTAGAAAATAAAAAAGATGTTTATACTACAAAAATAGTAAACTACTTAAATGAATGTCTTGGATTAAGTAAATATTGTTTTACTGAAGGTGGAAGAAATGATTTAGAAGGTATAATTTCCGAGATTCTTAATAATGCAGAGGATCACAGTCCTCTCAATACTTACTATGTAACATCAACATTTTCGGTTAATAATATTTCTGAAAATAGTGAAGATTTGGTAGGAGTTTTAAATATTAATGTTTTAAATTTTGGATATTCATTTTATGATGGTTTGGAAGGTAGTAAACATGAGAATAATCAAATGTATGGTCTAATAGAAGAAAAACAAAAAAAAGATAATTTCAAAGCTTTTAGTAGGGAAAATATATTTACCTTACTCGCTTTACAAGAAGGAATTAGCCGCCTAAAGTACGAGGATCAAAGTAGAGGAACGGGAACAATGAAATTTATTGGCAGCTTTATGGAACTCGGAGATTTTGAAGATATAGACAAAGGCTTCATTCCGTTTTTAAAAATTTATAGTGGTAATACATTGTTAATTTGTTCAAATAAGTATAAACCCTATATACAAAATGACTCATATTTATTATCTTTGAACACGGAAAATGATTTGAATTGCGAGCCAGATAAGAATAATCTTCTTACATTGGATAGTAAATTTCCTGGAACAATGATTTCAGTAAAGATTTACTTAAATGAAAAACATTTAAACAAAAAATTAAAAAAAAATGACAATGGAAATTAATTTAGGAGATTTTAAAAACTCTTATAGTTCAGTTTTCACAGGACGTCCACAAGGAAAATTAGCAAGACAAAAGTTAAACTTAGATAAAATAGACAATAGTTCTGAAGTTATTTATGTTATAATCCCGGATGGGGTATCATCTATAAATCCATCTTTTTTTTTAGGATTGTTTTTTGATAGTTACAAAAAATTAAAAGACAAATTTAACACAAAATATAAATTTAAATTTCTAAGTAATAATCCTGAAACTATTAATGTTTTACAAGAAAACATTAATGATGCATTAAGAAATGCACATAATTCAGTTAATGTGGATTTTAACAATTTATTTAAGCTGTGAAACTGTTACTTCTAAGTACTGTAGCAGATACTGAACTAAGCTTAAAGGACTATTTTCCTTTAATTGGTTCTTCAATAGTTATTATACTTTTCATTATAGAAAGAATTTTAAGCTATGGAATAAGAAAAAAAGAGAGAAAAACTAATTGGTATTATAAAGTATTTATAGATCCAAATATTGAAAAAATCAACTCTTTTTTTGACAATACTAAACAAACTTATGTAGAATCTTCAAAAGAAATAAAGTCTTGTTTGACAAGACCTAATATTTTAGATTATAAATCTCATGAAATAGGTAAGTTTCAAACTCTCAAAAGAGATTTTGAAAATGACATTTTACTTCCTATTATCTCAAGCTATCAGGAAATAGGAAATAGCTTGACAGAGGAACTATTAAACTTAGAGGATGTATATGCAGAATGTATGGATAAGATTCATGGCGATGAAACTTATCAAAGTGAATTTTCTAAGAAACTTTCTGAAAGAAAAGCTCAGTTTTTTAAAATGTTATTTAAACCTATTAATAAATAACCCACCAATTAAAAAAAATGAGCCATTTTCAGGCTCACTTTCTAACTCAAAAACCAACGATAATCAGAATTATCATTGAGACTTTGTTGAATACCTTTAGTAAAATCAAAAGCATTCAAATTTCTATCTAAAAACGTATCTATATAACTACTTTTATTGGCTTGTGTAAAGAGATTGTAGAGATTCCAAAGGTTTATATCTCCAGCATTATCTCTACAAAAACTTTCATCTTCATAATAATCTTTAGTAATGGTATTAATATGACCATCAGTAAATTGAAGCATTGGTATCTTTAATTTCTCTTTTTTAGGTAAATGCTGATATAACCTTGTTCGACCTAATAATTGAGCAAACTGATGTTCAGTTAATGAATAGTCAGCAAATTGTTTCATTTCGGATAAATGTTTCTCCGCATTATAATTGTTAAGTACCTGGAAAAGTTTAGATTGTAGTTCTTCATAGGAGCTTACTTTTAAATCGTCAACAAACCCATCACTCCAAACACAAAGATTACAGCATACTTTATTCTGAAAACCAACAAAAAATTTAAACTTTTCAAAAGTCTTCTTATTATACAAATTTTCCTGATTATAAGCTCTAACTCCGCCAATTGTCAGTGATAGCTCATTACCATTAATATTATCTGTAATGGTTGGAATTTTAATGATAAAAGCCATTCTTTCATAATAAATAGTTTTCTCATGCTCTAATAAATCTTTTACATTCTTATGAATAGCACCTGGAGTCCTACCTTTAATTTGATGAGAAACCCTTATTTCAGGTTCACTGATAGAATGGTTAGGAAATACATTAGAAATACAATTTTGAGAGATTTCTATAAACTCCTGATGACTGATTGTTTTTTCATTATCCTTGCTGAATACTGGTATGATACAGTCATTTTTTAAGTGTTGTAAATTAATTTCCTGTGTATTGGCTTCTATAAAAGATTTATGAACACATTCATTTTGGCTTTGTAAGGAATCTGAGTAGATTTTTGCCTTACCTGGAGTTGGAATATATTTATCATCTCCAGGTACCTTTTTAATTTGTGTAGTGTTGGCAGGTCTTAAATCACAAGCCTGCTCTAATGTAGCAGGCTTAATGTGTCTTAGTGTGTCCATTTGTTGAATAATTTTTAGGATTTGATAATTGTATTAAGAAACTCTTTTTCTCTTCATAATGAGATTTAAGATTTTCTTGAAATTCAGGATATTGTTTGTACAAAGCCAGTAATTTAGCAATATTATTACAATACTGGATTTGTTGTATCACTTGCTGTTCATTAAGAATATTTTGGTTTCCAGGTACGCCACTATTGCACCAATCTAAAATCAGCTTTCCTGTTAATTCATTTATCTGAAATTCAGGTTTTCCCATGAATAAGCCAGTTCTGTCTTTACTTGATACAGCAAAATGCTTAATGTCAATATCAAAAACCAAAGTAAATTCATAATCCAATCCATCTCTTTGAACTGATTTCAGACCTACTTTTTCAGGAATGTATTTACCGTCTTTTTGGTTCAATACATAGTCCTGTTTAGTTCTCATAGTGGTAATAATATGAGCATTGGCTTGAAGAATTTTATCTACAAATGCCTTTTGTCTTGGTGTAACTTTTGCCCAGTTGGTAAAGCTGTTTCCCGCTAATTTAGAATGAAAATCTAATAGTTCATCCCATTCATGAGATATTGAATCTATAATAATGACTTCCATTCCTGCTTTTTCACAAACTTCAATAGCTTTAATATAATTCTCAGGTGTGAATGGTGGTGTCATTGTCAGAACATTGTAATTACCCAAATGAGCATATAAATCAGCACTTCCATTTTCTGTATCAATTACAGCTACTTTTGACAAATCATCATTTGTCATTCCTTTTGCTATGAGCAAGGATGAATAAGTCTTTCCTGTTCCACTTGCACCTTGCAGAGCCATTTTAATTTTAGCTCTCTTTCTTTCGCTTTGTCTTAAATGCATAATATTTTTTGTTTAATGGTTAATTATAAAAATTAATTTCTTCAATTATTTGAAGTATATACTTTTCCAGGTACCTGCCAAAAAAGAGAAAACCAACCTCAATATTTTTGAGATTGGTTTTGAAAAATGTCCAAATTTTACTGTAAAGTCTTATATAGTAAAATAGAAAAAATAGACATTATTTAATATTTTCCATAAAAAGGGTCATTTGAATATTCATCAATTACATCTTCTTGTCCCCATTGAATATTACCTGATTGAAGTAACCAAGCATTATCTATTGAGTAAACTAAATTAATGTACTCCTCTTTCTTAGGAAAATCAAATAATTCAAATTTCAACACTTTTATAGGTTCAGGATCACTATCTGTAGAAATTCTTGTGATAGTTGTTTTTTTGAAAAATAAATCTTTTAAAAGTTTATATATTGGTACTAAATCTTTAGATTTTTGTAAAAAACTAAATGCTTGAATGTTTTTGTCAAATTTTTTAATATTCTCAATTATAGTTAATAATTCAATTTGATGCTCAGTTTTGAAATTAATATCCTTGTCAATAGGTAAATGTTCAACTCTTCTTTTACTTAGAATTACATATTCTTTTAATAAAATTTCTCGATAAGCAAAAAGTCTTTTATAATTTGAAATTAAATTCTTCTCCTCATCTTTTAAATTTTGAGGAATAGTATCAATTTCATTGGAATATAGCATTGCTAACCTTAAATATGTTTCTTTAGAAATGTCAACATCATTAGGTGTTTTCTTTTTCCATCTATTATTTTCTATAATATATTCAAATCCATCAGGTTTATAAACAATCTTTTTGATGTCAAAATTAAAAGGTCGTTTATATCTTTGAATAAAGGAAATAACCTGCTTTTCAAAATAAGAATTTCTATATTGACCAATAAAATTGTAATCATCTTTATCTGATGATTTGAAATAAATATTATTAGAAAATAATGATGAACGAAATTTCATTAAAGAATCTTTATCGGAATGCATATTGAAAAATGCACTTGCAGAAAAAACAGATTTGTAGTATTTATCAAGGGTATTTTGAACATATCCTTCTGATATGAATAATGATGAAGTTTTAATAATGCTTTTTAATCTACAATTTACAAACTGATTGTTCCAAGCTGCCCAATAAACATAATCTGAAAGATTTTTACCAAATATTTCATAGTAGCTTCTGTAAAATTTCTCTCCATCTGTTAGTTTATATTTTTCATAATTAGGGAATACAGGTACAATACTGATGTTATTAGAATCAACAAACTTTTCTCCACTTTCTTGATTCTCTCTCAGATTGGCATAAAAGAACCTTAATAATGAATCTTGAGAATTTATATTATAGTATTTAGCATGATTATTTTCGTCATCAAAAGGCAAATAGTCTAAACTTGTAGCTTTGATATAATTTTCAGGTAATTCAGGTACTTTAATGAGTTTGTCTGGAGAGGGCATAATTATATAAATATTAGCCTTTATTCTTGGTCTTGCAACAGCTTGAACAACATTAAATATACCTTCGAAAAATATTCCTAATTGTCTTCTATTCTTAATATCCGAATATGCTGATTTTGGTGGTAGAATAATAAAATAAGCACAATTTTTATCCTCTATACTAATTCCAGTTTTAAAAACAGTACCAATGTTACAAATTTTTTCATCAAATGGTTTATTATTCTTACTTGTGCATAAATTAAATTCTCCAAATGTATCTTCTAATTTTTTTCCTAATTGTGATTTATGAATATCTTCTGCTAATCTTTTAGAATATGATAGAATATGTATTTTATCAAAATTCTTTCCTTCATCAATAAATAGTGATTCAAAAATTGGAGAATTAGCTTGGTATTGGTAACTGTCATAAATGCATAAATGCAAATCACTCAACTTTTCTTCTTCAACCTGTTGTCTTGCAGATTCAATTATCTTGATTTTTTTATCGGTTAATTCTGCAAGGTATTTAATAACCACTTTTGAAGCCTCATTGAATGTTGCACTTAATACAATGTTTTTGTGAATAACAGAGTTCCATTTAAAAAGATTAAAAATTAAGGATTCTTTAAAATTATGAATTGATTCATGAATCTCATCTAAAATCAATATTACTTTTTTCCCATTATCTTTTGCATAATTTATTAGAGATTCAAAATATTCTCTTTTTATATCAGACTGTTTAAGAGCAATATCTCCAGAGTTCCCAAGTAAGCTGTTTATGGTAATAAGCTGTATAGGTTTCTGATGTAAAGATTTAAAGTTTTGTTTATTTACCAAACCATTCTCAAAATCTTGATAATTAAAGATAATATTGTCGAACCCACTTTCTTTTTTAATTTTAGACTCATACTGTTCTATGAGTGATTTAAAAGGCGTTGCAATAACAACAATATAATTTTGATTTTTGTAATATCTCTCGACAAATTTTATTACTGCTGTTGTTTTGCCTTGACCAACACTTGCGTTGATGATAGTTGTATCACTTTTGTAGAGGTCAATATTATCTAATAAGGAGTTCGAAATATATCCATTAGTGGGTTTGATTACTGTTTTTCCATTGCCTTCAACTATGAAACCATCAAAATCAGATGCATTAATTTCTTTAAAGTTTATAGGTATATTGTTAAATGGTTCAACTTGAATTTGTTGCATTTTATTAGTATTGATATTAACTGTGCTGTAAAATTACTACAACACAGTTAATAAATGAAGTCATTTTAGCTTTTTACTTAATTCTATCATATAATCATTTACCTTGCTATCCATAATTTTAGCATAGTGTTCTTGTGTCATAGAAATTTTAGAGTGTCCCAATAATTCGGAGACTATTTCTATTGGAATGTCATTGTACAATAAAATAGTTGTAGCAAAGGTTTTTCTGGCAATATGATGAGTTAGTGTTTTATTTATTCCTGTTATTTCTGCAATTTCTTTTAAGTAAGAATTAAATCTTTGATTTGATATTACAGGTAAAGGATTTTCTTGCTCCAGGTACCTGTCAAGGATACCAATAGCCTTTGATAGGAGAGGAACAGAAAATTTTCTCTTTGTTTTTTGTCTGTTCATTTCTATCCATAGATTATCATCAAATTTCTTTATAATATTTTCCCTTCTAAGATTAGCCATCTCTTGGAATGCTAAACCTGTATAACAACAGAAAATAAACATGTCAGCCACTTGCTGTAATCTGTCAGAAGCAAACTTATGGTTTTCAATAGATTTTAATTCTTCCATAGATAAATAGACAATCTCTTTTTTGGGTTCTTTAGTTCTATATAATAGAAAAGGGTCTTTAACTAAATAATCCATTGCTACAGCTACTCTGATAACCTTTCTCAATCTTCCAACACTCCTATAGGTTGTTGTAGGTTTGAATTTCTTTTCAATTTTAAGGAAATATTCAAAATCCGTAATAAAGCTAAACTGCATATCTTTTAGTTTTATATCTTTTCTCCTGAACTTAGACCATAGGAAATCCTTAATATGGTTGTGTGTATTATGATACCTTTCCCAACTGTTAATGGAACATTCTATTCCTACCAAGCTTTTCATCTTGTTATTATGATAATTAAAAACATCCATTAAAGTCTTATCCTCATTGTGGGTTTCACCTTTATATTGCTTATAGATTTTCTCAGTATCAAAGTTGGATTTTTGAAGCTGAAGGAATAAAAAAGCCTGATTAATTTCATTCTTAATCAGGCTTAGTTGAGAGTTAATAAATTTATTATGCTCATTGGGTGGATGTGCTTTCTGTTTGTTATTTTTCCACTGTGATGGATTAACGAATAATCCTGCAGCAAACTGTTTTCTTTCCTCTTGATATGTTATTCTGCAAAATAATGGTGCTAAACCAGCTTTATTAATTCTGCTTTTAGAAATAACAAACAAGATATTTAACTTGTTTATTTCCATTACTTATTTAGGTTTTTAATGTATTGATTTTTAAATGCTTAATATGCAACCTCAAGAAAAAAGTTGCAACCTTTTATGCAACCTTTAAAACTGAAATTTCTGAATTGATTAAATAATGCAGTTGCAGAGACTTTAAATGTAATAAAGTATAAATACCTAAGAATAAAGGTATTGTAAAATAAAAAAGACTCATAAATCATTGATTTACAAGTCTGTTGCAGAGAGGAAGGGATTCGAACCCTCGATACAGTTACCCGTATACTACCTTTCCAGGGTAGCTCCTTCAACCACTCGGACACCTCTCTTTTTCAGATTGCAAAAATAGGGTATTTTATTGAATCTGCAAATTTTAATAAAAGATTAGTCAGAAATTTCTCCACAAAGGCTTTTGGTGAAATTTTCAGCAAAGCTTCCTTGGTAGGAAGGATTGCCAATGAGGTGCATTGCTTTTGTGATAGCGCATTCTGCCGTCATATCTTTCCCACTGATGGCTCCGATTCTTGAAAAAACATTGCTGTTTTCATACTTTCCAAACGAAATGCCTCCGGAAATACATTGACTCACCACCACAATTTCAGTTCCTTTATTTCTGATTTCCTGTAAGGTTTCCTGGGTTTTTTCATTACTGAAAATAGTTCCGGATCCAAATACCTGTAAAATCAGTACCTTCATTCTTGGGATTTCCTTAAAATGATTTAAATGCATTCCCGGAAAAATTCTCCAGAACAGAATGTCCTCCGAAATATGTTCATCTACGTGGAATTCTATAGTGGGATCGCAACGGTAAAGATTGTCTTTGATGATATTCAGGTGCACTCCGGACTGTCCCAGAATAGGATAGTTGGGACTGGAATACGCGTCAAAAAATTCGGCTGAATATTTTAAGGTCCTGTTTCCTCTTAATAATTTATATTCAAAATAGATGGCGACTTCCTGAATGACTGCTTCATTATTTTCATACAAACTTGCATAATATAAACTGGTCAGAAGATTTTCTTTGGCATCAGTTCTTAAATCCCCTATAGGAAGCTGTGAGCCTGTGAAAATAACCGGTTTTTTTAACCCTTTTAACATGAAACTTAATGCGGAAGCGGTGTAAGACATGGTGTCTGTTCCGTGCAGAACCAGAAATCCGTCGTAATGGTCATAGTTTTCGCGGATGTAATTGGCGATCATTCTCCATTCCTTTGGTCCCATATCTGATGAATCCAGGGGTTCAGCAAAAGGGTGAAGAGAAACCTCGCATTCCATCAGCTTCATTTCCGGCATTTTTTCAAAAATATTTCCGAAATCGAAAGCACGGAGACTTCCTGTTTCATAGTCTTTTTCCATACCAATGGTTCCACCGGTATATATCAGAAGGACTTTTCGTTTCATGTAACTTTTATTAAGAATTTAGACCTTTGTCGGGTTCATTCCTCAAAATTACGTTAATTTGCAAAGATTTGAAAATGAATGGAAGATTTAGTAAAAACATACGATTACCTCAAACAGTTTTTAACGGAAGAAAGATTAAGAAAAATAGAACATTTTGCTCCTGAAAGTTCAGATTTTGTACTGCCGGTTTTGGAAGATGTTTATCAGTTTAGAAATGCAGCGGCAATTGTTAGATCTACAGAAGCGTGCGCTTTTCATAAAGTAGTGGCATTGCAGGAAGAGCATAATTTTGAGCCCAATCTGAGAGTAACAAAGGGTGCAGATACCTGGGTTGAAGTAGAAAAGTTACCCCGAAATATGGAGTCTTTTCAGAAGATCAAAGACAGAGGCTATAAAATGGTTGCGGTATCGTTAGAAAATAATGCTAAATTTTTACCGGAATATGAAATCATTCAGCCGATTGCCCTGGTTTTCGGAACCGAAATGGAAGGCGTTTCGCAGGAGATTTTAGACTTTGCAGATGAGACCTTAGCGATTCCTATGTATGGTTTTACAAGAAGTTTTAATGTTTCTGTGGCGGCTTCAATCTGTTTATATGAATTGAAACAAAAACTGATGAGGTCAGGTATTGATTATAAACTTAACGAAGAAAAACTCTTGAGAATGAAAATCCGATGGGCGGTTAATTCAATGAGAAGCGGTGATCAGATTTTTGAAAAATATTTAAATGAAAATAATATTGATTTTTAAAAGTTATAATTGAAATTAAAAAGCTTTATGACAAGACTATTTTTACTGTTATTTTTTATTTCCTCAGGTTTATTCTTTGCCCAGGTAAAATTTGATACTTTGGCTTACAGAAGAATGAAAACAACTATTTCTCCCGCCATATTAGTGGGCTATCATTATGCAGGCGATGCGAGAGATAATACGGAGACTTTCAGAGCTTCACAAATGCATATCATTGAATTGGTTTTCGGAAGAGTAATTGATTACGGGGGAAACCACGGAGCATCAAAAGTGTATTATGCCGGAAGTGATTTTATCATTAACAATAGATATGGTTTTTTTATGGCTCCTAAAGTTGGGGTCAGTTCCAGTGCCGGAATTTCAATGGGAGCTGAAATGCAGTTTCAAACCAATTTTCAAAAAGTCATCCCACGCGTTATGCCTTATTTAGGATTCGGTGGAAATAGAGGAAAACTTAGTATTGGCTATAATTTCAGATTATTAAAAGCCGAAAATTTCCCAATTAACACTCTTCAGATCGGATTGACAATGCCAATAAAAAGATTTAAAGAGAAAAATTAGATCATTTTATTGTAATTCCAGGCCGCTACAAAAATTCCTGCCGTTTCCGTTCTCAGCCTTTGATTTCCTAGTGAAACAGCTTTGATCTTATTTTCGGCTAAAAAGGAAATCTCTTTTTCCGAAAAATCTCCTTCCGGGCCAATGAGAAAAGTAATATTTTCTAAATGTGGAATCTCTTTAAGCTGGATTCTCTCTAGGTTTTCATGACAATGAGCCACAAAAGTATTTTCAGGATTGATCTTTTTCAGAAAATCTGAAACCTTTATTGAGTCAGTAATGACAGGAAAATGAAAACGTAAACTTTGTTTTGAGGCTGCAATGGCCTGTTTTCTCAGCTTGTCAATATTGATATTTTTACGTTCTGTCTTTTCGGTTTGCAGGATGCTAATCTCGGAAATTCCCATTTCTACAGCTTTTTCCACAAAAAACTCGATACGGTCAATATTTTTGGTTGGAGCAATGGCAATATGAAGCCTTGGGCTGAAATCAGGAAAGTCTCTTTTTATTTCAGAAACCTCAATGTTTGCTTTTTTTCCTTCAATCACCAGTTTTCCTGAGGCGACATTCCCGTTTCCGTCTGTTACATGAATTTCCTCACCGTTTTTCATACGAAGAACCTTTACAATATGCTGTTGTTCTTCATCGTTGATGGTTACTATCTCGTTATTTATTTCTCCAAAAAAAAGTTTCATAGAAAAAGGTATTGTTTTTAAAAAAAGATCTCATTTTCGCTCAAAAATGCAACGCCTGTTTTTATCGTGGTATAAATATCACCCTCACAGTCTCTGTAAGAACACATGTAAATTTCCTCAACCCAATTATTGTTCAGGAAAATCATATTCAGATATTCATTTTTTCTTAAATTGTTTTTAATGGATAGATAATCTCCTTCTTTAGGTTCGTAAGGAAAGCTGAAAACATGCTCTGAATTTATTTTTTCCAAAACCTCTTCTTTTATATTTTGAATATATCCTGTTTCTGAACTCACCATTAAATAATCCTCGTCTTCAGCTTCGGAAATGACTTCATTTTTTCCTGTAACGGTTTCTAAAACCCAATAATATTTTGAGTTCTTTTTAGAATGTGTCCCCAGTACTTTTTCTTCCAATAATATCTTCATTATAAATCGTATTTCGCTGTCGCCGTTGTTCTGAGATCAGTAAATTCTTCCCTTTCCAATTTCAGTTGGGCAACCATGGCAATCATTGCGGCATTGTCAGTTGTGTATTCAAATTTCGGGATATAAATATTCCAGCCCAGTTTTTCATGATTGTCCTGCATCACTTTTCTTAAAGCTGAATTGGCAGAAACTCCTCCTGCAATAGCTACTTCTTTTATATTCAGATCTTTTGCTGCTTTTTCCAGTTTGTTCATTAAAATTTCAATGATGGATTTTTGAACGGAAGCACAAAGGTCATTGATATTATTCTTAATAAAATCAGGATCTTTTTTTATTTCTTTCTGGATAAAATACAGTACTGAAGTTTTAATTCCGCTAAAAGAATAATCGTAATTTTCCAGTTTTGGCTTATTAAATTTGAACGCATCAGGATTTCCCTCTTTGGCTAATCTGTCAATGATAGGACCTGCAGGATAATCCAGCTCAAATACTTTTCCAATTTTATCGAAAGCTTCGCCGGCCGCATCATCAATAGTTTTTCCGATAATTTCCATATCGAAATAATCCTTCACTAAGACGATCATCGTATGGCCTCCGCTTACAGTAAGACACAAAAATGGAAATTTAGGCGGCATAGGATTTGCATCCTCAATAAAATGTGCTAAAATGTGTGCCTGAAGGTGGTTTACCTCAATTAAAGGAACATCCAAACTCATGGCCAATGATTTTGCAAAAGATGTACCTACAAGAAGAGAGCCCAAAAGTCCGGGACCGCGTGTAAAGCCTATGGCAGAGATTGCTTTTTGTTGTATATTTGCTTTGAGTAAAGATTTTTCAACAACGGGAATGATATTTTGCTGATGTGCTCTTGATGCCAATTCAGGAACCACACCACCATATTCTTTATGAATTGCCTGATTGGCAGCAATATTAGAAAGAATAACATTTCCTTTGATAATAGCTGCTGAAGTATCGTCACAAGACGATTCGATACCTAAAATTATAGAGTCGCTCATAATAATGGCAAAGTTAGAGAATAATAACGACAATGAGAACAAAAAATCAGTAGCTGAAAACTTAGGTAATCAGGTACAGAAAACTGTGGAAAATGTTCAGGAAACCGTAAAGGAAGCTTCTGAATTTGCCTCAGACGCTATAAAGCACCCTTTAGATGCCGCTCAGGAAATCGGGAAACAGGCTGCAAAAGATGTAGTGAGCTACTCATGGTGGGCCAGACTTCTGCTTATTTTGTTTTGGTTTGTTCTCGGAGTTGTTGTGCTTGCTTTTGTTGCAATTAATCTTCCCGTTACTAAAAGATGGGCTGCAGATCAGGCTTTACAGATCGTGAACAGAGACTTCAAAGCAGATATGTCTACAGAAAGTGTTGAGGTAGATTTTTTTGGAGATGTTACGATTAAAGGTTTAAAGGTAAAAGATTACAAAGGTTTTGAATTTATAAAAGCAAAGGAATTTATTGCCAATTCAGACTGGTTTTCATTGGCGACAAACATTGGAAAGCACAATTCTCTAAGTTTCAACGGTCTTATTCTTAAAAATGCTGATGTAAAAGTAATTACTTATAAAGGAGACAGTATTTCAAATTTTATACGATTTACCAAGTTATTTGACAGCGGAAAAAAAAGAGATCCTAATAAACCTCCTTTTCAACTCAATTCAAGGCTGGAGATTTTAGATTCTAAAGTTTCCATTATCAATCAGAATTCGCCCGGTGAAGCCGGAAAATGGCTTACTGCAACCAATGTTAACCTGAAAGCTCCCAAAGTAAGAGTTAACGGAGCCAATATTTCTGCACAGATCAACAATTTTACATTCACCACCAAAAGATGGGGCAAATCCCATTTTGTAGAAACTTTTTCTACGGAATTCTCTATGACGGAAGATTTTCTGTTGCTGAAAGATTTAACTCTGAATACAGATCATTCTTTATTACAGGGAAATATTAAATTTAATTTACATAAAGGTTCGTGGGCCGATTTTACCAACAAAGTAAAATGGGAAATGAATATCAATCAGGGAAGTCAGCTCAACGGGTATGATATCAGTTATTTTGTGACAAATTGGGATAATTTCATTCCTTTCAATCTTTCCGGTGATATGGAAGGTCCTTTAAATGAGTTTACCTTAAAGAATTTTCTGATCAGGAATCCTCAGGTAAATATTGCCACCAAAAAACTGAAAGCGCATCATCTCCTGAAAGGAAATTTCCAGATTGAAACCAATGATCTTTCTACCGACTTTACTTATATAGAACTGAAAAAAATGATGCCTTCTTTCATTTCCAAAAAAATGAAAAATTTTGCAGATGATTTCGGACGGCTGAAATATAATGGAGCGGCTAAAGTAACTCCAAAACAGGTCTATGTATCTTCGGGAAATCTGATGACCGGAATAGGACAGGCGAAAATCTCAAACTTTTCATTGACGGATTTTAGTACATCACTGCCTAAATATGTAGGATATGCAGAGATAAAAGACTTAAATACTTCTGTGATTACCAAGAACAAATCTGTCGGTTTGATATCAGGTAAATTTAACATCAATGGACAGAGCTTTGATGTCAATACCATGAAGTTGAGTACAAAATCTCAGATTTCAAGTGTTGAGATTATGAATAAAGAAATCAACAATGTGTATCTGGATGGTTTGCTGGATCATAAAAAATATAACGGGTTAATTACAGTTAATGATGAGCAGGCTAAAGCAACCATAAAAGGTTTAATAGATTTCAGTACCTCAAGAATTTTTGCTAATGTAGAGGCGAATGTGAGTTATTTAAACATGAATTACTTCACAGGTAAGCCAGGAAACCAAATTGTAAACGGTCAGGTTACCGGAAAAATGGCAATGTCTACTTTAAACGACCTAAATCTTGATGTAGAAGCTAATAATATAGATTTTGCAACCGCAAGCCAGCGATATAAGATTCCTAATGCAAAGCTGAGAACATTCTTGGAAAATGGCGGAAGGGTAATCGATGTGAATGCTCCGGGAGCTGTAAATGGTAAGATTTCTGGAAAATATAATCTGGCAGATCTTACAGGTATGGTTGAAAATGGATTAGATAAAATATTGGTAGGTCCGCCACCTAGAAAACTATACAGAGGTCAGAATTTCGCTATGAATTTTGATGTGGAGCAAGGCCTGGTAAGCTATTTTATGCCGGATCTAAAATTACCGCAGGGAGCTAAAGTGGAGGGAGAATATGATGGAAATTCCAATAATTTAATCTTAAATCTTGATGCAGCTTCTCTGAAGTATGTAATGACAAAAGTAGAGGAAATAACGGAAGCAGATAAAGCTTTGGCTGCATCCAATCCTTCTTACAAAATTAATGACAGGGGAAGTATTAAGAAAGACAGTGCTATGGTCGATAGCATCATGGTGAGGATTAATACGGCCAATCTTGATCAGCAGCTGTATGCTAAAATCAATAAAATAGAATACAATAAAAATATACTTCGGGATATTACTTTAACCGGTAAAAACGAAAACAATACCTTGCTCAGAATCTCAACCAACTTCAAGCATGGAAGTCCTGAAGATGATGCGGAAAATAAATTGAAAAGCTATGCGATCAATTTTAATCAGTCTACGAATGCCGCAGGTGATTTTGTGTTCCGGTTTGAGCCTACTGAAATTGCGTTCAATGATGTCACTTGGAGAATAGATACGGATTCCAATTTGGATCATTCAATTACATACAGGAAAAAAACATCGGATTTTGAAATAAGAAATTTGAGAATTTACTCTGATAAAAGCTCATTGCAAATTAATGAGTCAACATTCAAGTCCGCAAAAGATTTTTATGTAGATGCGGAAGTGAAAGATTTTTCTATTGAGAAACTCCTGGATATGCAGTCCGGAGGAAATCCTATGGGAATAAAGGGACTTGCCAATGGTACTGTTAAGATCCGGATGGACAAGAATACGCTGCAGCCTCTTGTAGATATGACAATAGATGATATTGTGATGAATGGAAATGATATGGGAGATATTACCATATCGGCAACTAACAGCTTTTCTTTAAACGTCTATGATGTCGATATAAAAGTAGCTTCTGCGGGAGTATTGGGAAATAATAATCTGCATGTCACAGGAACAGTCAATAACAATACTTCATCTCCTGTTATAGATCTTACAGCAGAGATGAGGGATTTTGATCTTGCGTTTACCCAACAGTTTGTACAATCTATTTTTGGAAACCTGCGGGGGAAAGCAACTGGAGATCTTAAAATAAGCGGAAAGCTGAGCGATTTAGATTATAGTGGAGATATTGCATTAAAAGGATTTGGATTGAAGCTCTTATTTACAGGGGTCGATTATTCTTTTGATGATACGGTAATTCCTTTATCTAAAGGTTTAGCTATTCTTAATAATATTGAAGTTCATGATGGAAGAGCAAGCTCTCAGGGAACAGTTTCCGGGTATATCCGTTTTGAAACCTTATCTTCAATGCAGGTCGCTTTGTTCTTTAATGCCAATAACCTTCTGGTTCTGAACTCTACTCAAAAAGATAATGATCTGTTTTGGGGTAGGGTATATGGACAAGGGGAAGCCACGATTTCCGGACCTGTTTCAGCATTAGATATTGAAACCAGCCCGCGAACTCCGTTTAAAGCACTGAACGGAAGTACATTTACCTTTAACTCAGCTTCTACAAGCAATGTGGAAGAATTTAAAATGCTTAGGTTTTTAAAGGAAAATAAAGTGGGTGAAATTGTACTGGAAGAAAAAAAGAAAACCGGACCGAATATGAATATCGATTTAAGTCTTGATATTGATAAAGGTACTACCGTAAACGTATTGGTAGGAGATGATGTCGGAAATATTTCAGTAAAAGGAACTGCGAATAACCTGAAATTCCAGATGAGCAGACAGGGAAATATTTCTATGAGTGGTGCTTATATGGTGGATAATGGAACCTTTATCTCTAAAGCAATTCTTAATAAAACCTTCCAGATAGAAAAAGGAAGCAGCATTCGTTGGGATGGGGATGCGATGAAGCCTACTTTGGATATTACCGCAAATTATATGAGAATGGTTTCCAATACGGGAGAATATCTTAGTATGAGTAATCTTCAGCCGATTAAAATTCTTCTTCAGGCCAAGATTACCGAAACATTAACAAATCCTGATGTTGAATTGGGATTAACAGCACTGGATGTTTCCAGTCAGGTAAAAGAAGCTTTAAACAGTAAGCTAAGCCAGGATGGTGAAAAAGTGTTGCAGTTTGGTTCTGTTCTCTTACTGAATAGCTTTAATATGACTACTGGAGGAGTAGGAGTCGATTTTGCAGGAGTTGCCGAAAGTTCCGGCTATAATATGATCTTAAAACAATTGGGTTCTGCATTGAATACGATGAGTAATGAATTCCAGATTGATTTGAATTATGTAAAAGGAGATCAAAACTCCAATACAGGGGACAGAGCGAATGCGGGAGTTAGCTTTGAACTTTCACCGAGAGTAAACGTAAAAACAGGTCTTGGAATTCCACTTTCTAAGACAGAGAATACGGATACCAACAATTTCTTATCAGGAGAAGGTTCAATAGAATATGACATTTCCAAGAAAAATGATGGAACATTAATATTGAGAGGATATTCAAAACCATACGCTATAGGAATGGGAACCGGACTCAATGCAAATGGCTCAGCAAATCAATCATATGGAGTAGGGGTTGTTTGGAGTAAAAGTTTTAATTCTCTATTTAAAAAGAAAAAGAATAAAAAAGAGCCGAAAGTTGAAAGTGAAATAAAAACAGATTCTGTAAAATCAGAGGTTAAATAATTAGAATATTTTAATGATTTTTATCATCCGTGTTAATTATTGTTAATGTTTGTGATAATTTTTTTTACTAAATTATTTTTTCTAAATTTGCAAAAAATATATTTGTTTTTTAAAAAAAATACAATCAGACTAATATGAACTATCAACTGGACGAAATAGACAAGAAAATTCTTGATTTCTTAGTAGAAAATACAAGAATGCCTTTTACGGAGATTGCAAAACAGATGGATGTTTCTGCTGGAACAATTCACGTAAGAGTGAAAAAAATGGAAGATGCAGGTATTATTTTGGGATCATCTCTTAACATTGATTACGGAAAGTTAGACTATCACTTCACTGCTTTCATCGGAATTCTTTTGACAAAATCAAACCGTACACAAGAGGTATTGAAAGAATTAACAAGTATTCCTAATGTAATTGAAGCAAGTGTTATTTCAGGGAAATATAATATTTTCTGTAAAGTAAGAGCTAAAAATACAGAAGATGCGAAAAGAATCATTTATCAAATAGATGATATTCAGGATGTAATGAGAACTGAAAGTATGATTTCTATGGAAGAGTACCTAAGTGACAAAAACAGATTGATCAACGCGATATCTATCTAATTCAAATTTTAAACGAATTATATAAAAGAACTTATGAAATCTCTCATAAGTTCTTTATTTTTGTACCTATGGAAGAATATAGCTATTTTGATGAAGATCCGAAGAAAGGGTGGGGATTTATAGGAGCATTTGCTGCTTTGCTGCTGTTTACAATAATGGGATTCGGGATCGATCTTGATGAATATCTGCAGCATGAAACCCTTAATATTCCGGCTTGGTATTCTTATGCTATTTTTGCAATAGACGCTTTGATGGCGGTAAGCCTTATTTTAATGTTTTTTTACCGGAAAATAGGCATCTTTGCCTTTCCTGCACTGCTTGTTCTGCACTTCTTTATGCATAATTATTATCTTTCTACTTTCCTCTATACAGATGTTACCAATCTTTTCCTCTTTACAGGATTCGGAATGTTAGCAATAATTCCGAAATGGAAGTTTTTTAAATAAGCAATCAAAGATTGGAAGATTATAATATTACAATATTAATAAGAACGGGCTTTTAGTCCGTTCTTATTTTTTTTAACCAATACGTAAAGTCGAGATTATTTATGCAGATTCTGCTAATTTTAGAATCCTGCTATTGAAGAAGAGCATTTTACATGATTATTGATATTTCTTTAAAATAATTATAGACAGAATGATCTGTCTGTTTTGAAAATTAAATTGTAGATTTGTATCATTAAATAGATCGGGAATGTCATCACCAAAAGAAAGAATTATCAGTACAACATTTGAACTTTTTGCAAAACAAGGATATAATTCCACCGGAATCAATCAGATTATTTCTGAAGCAAATGTGGCAAGAGCAAGCTTCTATCAGTATTTTAAGTCTAAGGAGGATTTATGTGTTGAATTTTTAAATGTAAGACATGATTATTGGTTTAATGAATTATATCATTTTACATCAAACCAGAAGGATATAAAATCTAAAATTATTTCATCCTTCGATTTTTTAATACATATGAATCAAAAAGAAGATTTCAGAGGCTGCAGCTTCCTGAACATCTTATCTGAAATTCCTCTGGATAATGTGAAAATTTTGAATGTTATCCAGAGTCATAAAAGAGACTTAAAAAATTATTTTTCTGAACTAATGGATGACAAAGATCTTTCGGATCATGTGTATCTACTTTTTGAAAGCAGTATTGTGGAAAGCCAGGTGTTCAGATCAAATAAATTAATAGAAAAATCAAAAAAAATAATCACCAATTTAATTAACTAATTATGGAACAGAAACATCCACTTCCGCCTTTTACCCTTGAAACAGCAATGGAAAAAGTTCAGTTAGCAGAAGATGCCTGGAACAGTCAGGATCCTGAAAGAATTTCCAAAGCGTACACTGTAGACAGCGAATGGAGAAACAGAGATCAATTTGTCAACGGCAGAGATGAAATCGTAAAATTTCTTTCTACAAAATGGGAACGCGAACTGAATTACAAGCTGAAAAAGGAATATTGGGCACATACAGAAAACCGTATCGCCGTTCGTTTCGAATATGAATATCAAACCAAAGAAGGCAACTGGTTCAGAGCCTACGGAAACGAAAATTGGGAATTTGATGAAAACGGTTTAATGAGAAAAAGATTCGCAAGTATTAATGATTTAGCGATAAAAGAAGAAGACAGAAAGTTTAAATAATTTTGTTGGATTTCAAAGACGTAAAGTTAAAATTAAAGGAAACTGTGCCCTTGAAGAGTTTCAGCAAGTTAAGAACAAAAAAAGCATCCAAACGGATGCTTTTCATTTATATTTCAAAAAGAAATTATTTATCTAAAATTCTTTTCACCGCTTCTTTCACAGCAGTTGAATCAATTTTATATTTCTTCATCAGTTCAGCAGGTGTAGCAGACTCTCCGAAAGTATCGTTTACTGCAACAAACTCCTGTCTTGTAGGTCTTTTTCTAGCTAACATTCCGGCAATAGATTCACCTAAACCACCAAGATAATTGTGTTCTTCAGCCGTTACGATTTTACCTGTTTTTTCAACAGATTTTAAGATGATTTCTTCATCCAAAGGTTTAATGGTGTGGATGTTGATCACTTCACAAGAGATACCTTCTTTTTCAAGTTCGTCTGCAGCAATTAAAGATTCCCAAACAAGATGGCCTGTTGCAACAATCGTTACATCAGTTCCTTCCTGAAGCATAATTCCTTTTCCGATTTCGAAAGGCATATCTTCCGGAATAAAAACAGGAACTACAGGTCTTCCGAATCTAAGATAAACAGGACCTTCAAAATCAGCAATAGCCAAAGTTGCAGCTTTGGTCTGGTTGTAATCACAAGTATTGATTACCGTCATTCCAGGAAGCATTTTCATCATACCGATGTCTTCCAAAACTTGGTGAGTGGCACCATCTTCTCCCAACGTAAGACCTGCGTGAGAAGCACAGATTTTTACATTTTTATTTGAATAGGCAACAGATTGACGGATTTGGTCGTATACTCTTGAAGTGGAGAAGTTGGCAAAAGTTCCTGTAAAAGGAATTTTTCCTGTAATACTAAGCCCTGCAGCAAGACCGATCATGTTTGCTTCTGCAATACCCACTTGGAAGAATCTTTCCGGTGCTTTTTCAATGAATTTTTCCATTTTTAAAGAACCGATAAGATCTGCGCAAAGGGCTACAACATTAGGGTTTTTATCTGCAAGTTCAGCCAATCCGGCACCGAATCCTGAACGTGTATCTTTTTTTTCTGTATATGTAAATTTCATTTTACTTAAAGTTTTTGATAATTGATAAATGATAGTTGGGCAATGATTTAAAGATTTGTAATCATCATTTATCGTTAATGGTTTATCATTTATAATTAATAATCCGCAGGAGCTTCTAAGTACAATTGTTTCATTGCAGTAGCCAATTGCTCATCGTTAGGAGCTTTTCCATGCCAAGCATGAGAGCCCATCATGTAATCTACACCGTAACCCATCTCTGTATGAAGAAGAATGACAACTGGTTTTTCTTTTCCTGTTTCAGTTTTTGCTTTTTCAAGAATCGCGATAACAGCTTCAAGATCGTTACCGTTTTTCTCTTCCAAAACAGTCCATCCAAAAGCTTCAAATTTTGCATGAAGATCTCCTAAAGTCAGTACCTGATCTGTATCACCGTCGATTTGACGACCATTATAGTCGATTGTAGAGATGATATTGTCAACTTTTTTTCCTGCAGCATACATAATAGCTTCCCAGTTCTGACCTTCCTGTAATTCTCCATCTCCGTGTAAAGAGTAAACGATAGAGTTGTCCCCGTCTAATTTTTTACCTTGAGCAGCTCCTAAAGCTACAGAAAGTCCTTGCCCAAGAGAACCTGAAGCCACTCTTACACCAGGAAGACCTTCGTGAGTTGTAGGGTGACCCTGCAATCTTGAATTTAATTTTCTGAAAGTACTAAGTTCTTCTACCGGGAAAAAGCCAAATCTAGCTAGAGTAGAATAGAATACCGGAGAAATGTGTCCGTTTGAAAGGTAGAAATGATCTTCATTTTTACCTTCCATCGTGAAAGGAAGTTTGTAGTTCATTATCTTTCCGTAAAGGGCTGTGAAGAATTCAGTACAACCTAAACTTCCACCTGGGTGACCAGAATTTACAGCATGAACCATTCTTAAAATGTCTCTTCTGATTTGCGTAGTAAGAGATTTTAGCTCTTCGATACTTTTACTCATTATTTAGAATTTATATGCATGCGAATTTACAATATTTTAGTGGCTTATGGAAATGTAAAAATCCGGATTTTGCATCCGGATTTAGTTTTATTTATTTAAAGCTTAATAATTTAATCAACGATTTTCAAATAAGATTTATGTCTTACCAGCCACAATCCGATAAAAGTAAGGAGCCCGTTAAGAACAATAAGTTCAACACCTATTCTGTAATCTGTGTACGTGGTTATTAAATAATTGATCAGATAGGTAACAAGCGGAGCCAAAATAGTGACGGCAAGAATCGAATATTTTTTTGAAATCTGAAACTTGGTGAAAATACCAAAGGCAAAAAGGCCTAAAAGCGGTCCGTATGTATATCCGGCAATTTCCATGATCAGATAAACAATTGACTTATCATTTAATGCTTTGAAAATCATAATTAAAATAAAGAAAACAATTGTGAAAGTTAAATGCACTTTCATACGAAGCTTTTTTTTCTCTTTTTCAGTCTTGTTTTTATCTTCATTAAGGTTTAAAAGATCAACACAATATGAACTTGTAACGGCTGTTAAAGCACCATCTGCGGAAGGGAATAATGCTGAAATCAATCCAATAATGAAAATTACTGAAATAATCATCGGGAAATGTCCCTGAAGTGATAGAGCAGGGAAAAGATCGTCTCCCATGATGTTTTTGATCTCACCCGCGGAATCCTTAAACCCGAAAATATTGGTAATTGGATCTCCTGCAATTTGTCCGTATTCAGCACCGTTCTGTATGGCGAAAAGATAAAGGAGACCACCTAAAAACAGGAAAGCAAGATTTACAATAAGTAAAGTTCCTGCAAATGTCAACATGTTTTTCTTAGAATTTTTAAGATTGTCGACAGAGATATTTTTCTGCATCATTTCCTGATCCAGTCCTGTCATGGCGATCGTAATGAAGATTCCCCCTAAGATTGTTTTCAGGAAAAATGTTTTTGAATTCGGATCGAAATTAATAAAATGTGTATAGTTTTTCTGCTCTAAAATAGTGTACGCTTCGCCGAAAGATAAATTTAAATGGGATAAGATGTAAACGATACAGGCAACCAGACTTATAATCATAAAAGAAGTTTGTAACGTATCTGTAATTACAATTGTCTTTACACCTCCTTCAAAAGTATATAAAAGAACCATCAATAAAAGAACCAGAGCTGTTAACCAAAACGGAACTCCCAATCCTTCCAGTAAGAAAATCTGCAAAACATTCACCACCAAATACAATCTTGCCGTCGCTCCAATGGCTCTTGATATGATAAAAAAGATAGACCCGATCTTATGAGCTTCAACATTGAATCTTTTTCCTAAATACGTGTAAATTGAAGTAAGATTCATTTTATAATACAATGGAAGCAGTATTGCGGCTACAATGAAATACCCGATGAAAAATCCGATTACCATCATATAGTATTCAAAACCACCGTAGATATATTCACTTCCGGTCATTTTTCCGACAGTTCCCGGTACGGAAATAAAAGTTACTCCGCTCAAACTTGTTCCGATCATTCCGAAGGCAACCAGCCACCATTTGCTTTTTTTATTTCCAATGAAAAATGATTGATTATCGGAGTTTCGGCTTGTAAAATAAGAAATCACCAAAAGACCCATGAAGTATATAAAAACAAATAGTAAAAGGATAGTTCCTGAATTCATACTTACATTTTAATTTCAGCAAATATAGTTTTTTTCTGTTCTGTTAAAAAACAAAAAACCTTCCTGATTTTACTCTGGAAGGTTCTGTATCGTAACAAATAAAAAAATTACTGCGCCTGGGTCTGATTCACTAAAACGTCCTGAAGCTCCTCGTGTTTTTGGAAACTGGCTTTTGCAAAAGGACAAAGCGGAATAATGGTTTTCTTATTTTTTCTTGCAAAATCTACTGCTGCCAGAAGCATTTCTTTACCAACGCCTTTTCCGTTGTATGCTTCTTCTACTTCAGTATGATCTATGATAAATCTTTCTTCTCCGGCCCAGGTGTAGGTCATCAGTCCTGCGTGGTTTCCGTCTATGAATGCTTCAAAATTTCCGTGTTTTTCGTCGTTGTTTTGCTTTACTTCAATCATATTAAGAGAATTTGGTTAGTATTTCTATTTCGTTTGTTAATATTTTATGGACAGGACAAGCGTCTGCAATAGTATGCAGTCTTTTTAATTGCTCCTCATCAAGATCTGTGCCTTCAAAAGTAATCGCTCTTTTGAAAACAGCTCTTTTGGTTAAAGGAAAATTTTCCAGTTCTACTTCTACATTTATTTTTTCGACATCCCACTCTTTTCTTTCTATATACATTCTCAGAGTAGCTGCTGTACAGCTTGCCAGAGAAGTTGCTAATATTTCAAATGGATTGAAACCTTTATTTTGTCCACCTTTATCCACCGGTTCATCAGTGATTAAAGTATTTTCACCAGCGACAACTTCTGTATAATATTTTTCTTTTCCTAAACTTGCTTTTACAGTGACTGCCATTATTTTTCTTTATTGAGTTGATAACTTAATGCTCCGGATGGACAGTGATCGATTTGATCTTTAAGCTCCTGGACCGAAGCGTTTTCTGCTTTTATCCAAGGTCTTTCCTTGGGATTGTACACTTTGGGAAGCATTTTCACGCACACGGCGGAGTGAATGCATTTCTGAGGCTGCCAGATAACAGTGAGGTCGCCATTGATATATTCGTGTTTTTCCATATCAATTTTCTTTTAATGATTTTTCTATTCTTCTGTCGGGAATCAGCCATATTAAAGCAACCAGATAATAAAATCCTAGAGCAATATAAGGATAAAAAAATGAAGTCGCGAGTCCTAAAATGTAAAAGACGATTGAAATATATTCTTTAAATTTAGACTGGATCGCTTCCTTTAATGTAGATTGATTACCATCAGCTTTTATGATTAAATTTTCTAATATTGTATAAGCTACAGCAGCCATAATGAGCCCGATTCCATAGGCTGCAACAGGATTTTTTGCAAAATGTGTTTCTCCTATCCATTCCGTTGCAAGCGGCATTAATGAAAGCCAGAACAACAGATGAAGATTTGCCCAAAGAATACTTCCGTTTACTTTTTTTACGGTCTGGAACAAATGATGATGATTGTTCCAATAAATCCCGACATAAATAAAACTTAAAATATACGCCAAAAACTTCGGGATAAGAGGTTTAAGGCTTAGCCATTCACTTCCTTCAGGCACTTTCAGCTCAAGAACCATAATGGTGATGATAATGGCTAAAACACCATCACTAAATGCTTCTAATCTACCTTTAGTCATAGGTTTTGATCTGATTTTTAAAGTTTTCGATCTTATCTTTAAGTTCTTTCAGCATTTCAGGATTAATGACTCCGCTTTCCAAATCAAAATTTTCATAAAATTTAGAAAGTGAAAAAGTATCTTTAATATCTGCCCCAAAATTAGGGAAGAACGTTTTCGCTGTATTCATCACATTTCCGCCACCATAACCTCCCGGAGAAGTTGACATTAAAAACATGGGCTTATTCTGAAAAACTTTCACATTGATTCTAGATGCCCAGTCGAAAATGTTTTTAAACGCCGCGCTGTAAGAACGGTTGTGTTCTGCCAGTGAGCAGATAATCACATCACATTCTTCAATAACCTTTAAAAAGTGGTGCGCTTCATCAGGGAAACCTTTCTTTTCACGATCTACAGAAAAAACCGGCATATCGAAATCATTAAGATCAATTAAATTAATTTCCTCATGCTGAAAATCTTTTAAAACGAATTTCACCAGTTCTCTGTTGATAGAAGTGGAAGATGTACTTCCTGCAAATGCTAATATTTTCATCATTTATATTTACTTACGGTTTTCTATTTAAAATGGCTTTCGGAAGCGGAACGTATTCTTCTTCATCACCTGGAACTAAAGGAAAGGCATTGTGGTTCTGGTCATGCCAGTTTACTTTTGCTTCCTCTATCACTTCTTTGTCTGAATTTACAAAATTCCAGAATATAAAACGTTCTTCTTCAAAAGGCTCTCCTCCGAAAAGATAAACGGTTCCGTTTTCGCTCATCTCAAATTCGCACAATTTGGTATCTTTGGCAATCATTAACTGCTTTGAGCCATAAGAATTTCCATCCGTAGTTACTGTTCCGTCTAAAACGTACATGGCTGCTTCACCGTAAAGATCTTTCCCGATGCTTATTTTTCTAGCTTCTTTTGTTTTAATTTCAATAAAGAACAATTTGCTGTGAACGGGAACCGGAGATGTTCTTCCGAATGCTTCTCCTGCAATTAATTTATAGTGAATTCCTTCTTCTTCCCAAACCGGAATATCATCTGCTTCAATATGATGGAAAGTGGGTTCAGAGTGCTCCAAATGTTTAGGTAATCCTACCCAGATCTGGAAACCATGAAGTTTTTTATCAGAATGTCTTAAATATTCAGGAGTTCTTTCCGAATGAACAACGCCTTTTCCTGCAGTCATCCAGTTTACAGCTCCCGGTTTTATTTCTAAAGCACTTCCAATACTGTCCCTGTGAAAGATAGAGCCTTCAAGAAGGTAGGTTAATGTGGATAATCCGATGTGCGGATGCGGGGGAACATCAAGATTCTGATAATCCTTCAGATCCGACGGTCCCATATGATCGATAAAAACGAAAGGTCCGACTGCTCTTTTTTCACGGAAAGGCAAAAGTCTACCCACTAAAAAGTTTCCTATATCGGCTGATTTTTCTTCAATGATAAGTCCTATGTTTGACATGATGTGTAATGAGGTTTTATATTTTGTTTAAACGAATGTAATGTTATTTTTCTAACGTTTATGGTACTTTAGAGCTTTTTCTTATTCGGGAATCTGGTTCTAATAAATTTAATTTCAATCTTAATCATTAAAATTTTAAAATTAAGATTGAAATTGAAATCCAACATAGCAAGATGAAATCTTCACTTTTCAGGATGAGTATATCTTCTTACCATGCAGTTATATAAAGTTAAGAAAAAAAGAAATACACAGTTTTAAGCGAAGCTTAATTTTGTTAATCAGCTAAATAACCGAATTTTCCTAAATTATAATCTTCAAAAGCCTGTATGATTTCTTCTCTGGAATTCATGACAAAAGGGCCATGAGGATAAATAGGCTCATTCAGCGGCTGTCCGCTGATGATTAAAACAACAGCATCTTCGGCTGCTTCAATGGTAAAACTTTCGCCTTCATTTTTAAATAAAGCCAAATGATCTGTGGTTGCTTTATCTTCATTATTTATCACAATACTTCCTTCAATGACTAAAGCTGCCGTATTAAAATTTGCCGGAAAGTCAAAGGTTGCTTTTCCTCCTTTTTTCAGTTTGGCATTCATCATATGTACCGGACTGAAGGTGGTTGCAGGACCTTGCTGATCCTGATAGGTTCCGGCAATAATTTCTACAAATCCGTTTTCGCCCAGATCCACTTTTTTCATATCAGAGTTTTTAATGGACTGATATTTTGGATCGCTCATTTTATCCGTTGCCGGAAGATTAACCCAAAGCTGAACCATCTGGAAAATTCCTCCTTCTTTTGCCCATTCTGTCTCATGATATTCTTTGTGAAGAACACCTTTTGCAGCGGTCATCCATTGTACATCTCCTTCGCCGATAATTCCTCCACCTCCTGCGCTGTCATGGTGCTGTACTTTTCCCTGATATGCTATAGTTACAGTTTCAAAACCTCTGTGAGGATGCACTCCTACACCTCTTGGTCTTTCAGTTCCGTTGAAATGAAATTTGGAATTGTAATCAAGCATAATGAAAGGATCCATTCTTTTCATATCCATTCCGCTGACTCCGGGAATGAAATTATGAACTCTGAAACCGTCACCCACAAAATGGGCTGGCTTCGGAGCTGCTATCATTTCTACCTTTTTAGTTGCCATATTATTGTATTTTTATATAACAAAGGTAGAACAGTTAAGAATCAGAAACATTGATCTGTGGTAAGTAGTTTGCTGCTTTAATCCTCTTTGGGTTTCATGTTTTTTCCATCCGAAATGTGGAGTCTTCGGAAAATAAATCCCGAAATAATAGTAAGAATTCCAACAGTAAGAAAAGTATACCGGAATGCATTGTGGATTTCCCCTTTAATGAGGTCTGTGTTTTCGAATATTTTTAGAACAATTAATCCGAAAGCAATTCCAAAACCGATAGCTAGCTGTTGATTAACAGATAATAAAGAATTTCCGCTGCTGGTTTGGAAGTTCCTTAAATCGGCAATAGAAATGGTGTTCATAGAAGTGAACTGAATAGAATTGAAAAAACCTAATACTGAAATGATCGGAATAAACCAGTACAAGGAAGTATTGATGTCCGGAATGGCAAGTAGACAGATTAATGTTCCGATGATAAAAGTATTCGTCATCAAGGTCTGTCTGTATCCGAATTTATCTAAAATTTTAATAACATATGATTTTCCGAATATAGCAGTGATAGCCATTGGAGCAATGATCCATCCGGAAGTTACTGCCGATTGTTTGTAGGCAATCTGTATCATTAAAGGCAATAGTAAAGGAATCGAGCTAATTCCTAGTCTTGTTGCCAGATTTCCAATGATTCCTACACGGAAAGTTCTCACCTGGAATAAATTTAACGGGAAAATAGGACTGTCATCTCTTTTTGCATGTCTGTAATAATAGTACATACACAGAAATCCCAAAATAAAAATAATTAAAACCGGCGTTGTGTTTTGCATATCACCAAAAAGCTCCAGAGAGATGGAAAGAAGGAGAGAAGCGGCTGCAAAAATTAAAAAACCTTTTAAATCAAAATCCACATCTTTGGAAGTATAATTAGGCATGAATTTAAGTCCTAAAATAATTCCTAGAACTCCAATAGGAATATTGATTAAAAAAATCCAGTGCCATGAAAGGTAATCTACCATGTATCCTCCCACCAACGGCCCTAAAACAGGTCCGATAAGTGCCGGAATAATAGCAAAATTCATGGCTTTTAGTAATTCATTTTTATCAAAAGTTTTAATGAGTGCCAATTTTCCCACCGGAGTCATAAGGCTTCCTCCGACACCCTGAATGACTCTTGAAATAACAAGATGGGTAAGGTTTTGCGAAAAGGCACAAAATAATGACCCTAAGCTGAAAAGTACTAAAGAAAAAATAAAAACTTTTTTGGTTCCGAATCTGTCTGCTAAAAATCCGCTTGCAGGCATAAAAACCGCCAGTGTTAAAACATAACTGATGATGGCATTCTGCATATTGAGAGGAGATTCATGCAGATCTTTGGCAATCGAAGGTAAAGACGTATTTAAAATGGTTGAGTCGAGCATCTGCATGAAAATTGCGGTAGCAAGAATCAGGGGTAGAATTTTTTTAATTGAATTGGGTTGTGAAATTACTTCTGACATTTTTTAAGATTTAGATTTCCCTTTAATTGTGGGTTTCCGCCATTTTTACTGCGAAAATCACTATACTGATAAATACGGTATGGGATATGATCAGTTACTTAGATAAAGAAATCTATATAAAATTAAAAAAGTCTTGTGAAATTTCACAAGACTTTTTGATTTATTTTCTAGGTTTTTCTACTCCTTTCCATTCATCACCGGCTTTTCTGTACTGGCTCAAAATGTAAGTTTTGAAATCTTTTGTTTTATACTCGATATTATCGGTGTTTTGTTCAAACGGCATGATGTAGTAATAATCTGTATCTGTCTTGTCTGTTTTTGTTCCTTTTTTTACAGTCGGAACATATTTTGAAAATTTATAATTTGGAAGATATTGTCTTAGTCTTGTATAGAATGCTTTATCTTCTTTTTCGTCAGGAATGATATCTACGATATTGAAGTCGTCTTTTTTCTTATCGATCCAAAGGTAGTATGTTTTTTCCTCTTTTGTCTTTTTGTTTAATGAATTAAAAGCAAACAGTTCTTTCGGAACCAATTCTTTTATTTTTTCAGGATCAACTTTTGTAAAGTATTCCCCTTGAGAAGGATCTACATAAGTCTCAAGATTGTACATCAATACAGAATTGTTCTCAACATTTTTGTTTTTGAAGTATTGATTAAGAGATAATTCTGCTGTAGCTCTCAATTCTTTTCCTCTTGCGTCCAATTTCTTAGTTGGGTTTTGAGGATTTACCTTTTTTACAAATTCATATAAAACTACAGGCTTTACATCTTTAAGATGCGGATATGTTTTAAGTTGTTCAGCTTTTGCCAACCAGTAATATTGTTGATAATAATCATCTTTTTCGTTATCCTTTACGGTTTTGTACGCTAAGGCTAGTTTCTTTGAGTTTAAATATTTGGCAAATTTACCTTGTCCAAAAGCAAAACTCATGGATAATAAAGCAAAAAAGATAGTAATGTTTCTTTTCATTTTCTTATAATTGAATTTTTCGATTTCCAAATATAATTATTTATTAGATATTATTTTTGATTAACGGTTAAAATCTGACAATATTATTAACGTAAATTCAAAAGAAAATCCTGTATTGCTACAGGATTGATAAATTTTTATGCTAAAGCAGGATTTTATAAGTTAAAAATTAGGTTAATTTAACTCATCCTTAATACTTTATAACTATTATATTATTTGTCATAGGAAGTTTCATGCACTTTTACAGCTCTTCCGCTAGGATCGTTCATTTTCTTGAAAGCTTCATCCCACTCTAATGCGATAGGAGTGGAGCAGGCTACTGATGGAACTGATGGAACTGTTGCAGCGGCTGTTTCACTTGGGAAATGCTCTTCAAAAATTGTTCTGTAACGGTATTCTTCTTTATTCTGAGGAGTATTTAAAGGAAATCTGAATTTTGCATTGATCATCATTTCATCAGTGACTTCTTTTTCAGCGATTGCTTTTAAGGTGTCAATCCATGAATAACCGACACCGTCAGAAAACTGTTCCTTTTGTCTCCATACAATAGATTCCGGAAGAATATCTTCAAATGCTTTTCTTAGTACCCATTTTTCAATCTTACCTTGAGCGGTATCAATCATTTTATCCTTAGGATTGATGGTCATGGCAATATCAATAAACTCTTTGTCCAGAAAAGGAACGCGTCCTTCAATTCCCCAGCTCATTAAAGCTTTATTAGCTCTTAAACAATCATAAAGGTGAAGTTTTCCGAGCTTTCTTACTGTCTCATCATGGAATTCTTTTGCATTCGGAGCTTTATGGAAATATAAATATCCTCCAAATAGCTCGTCAGAACCTTCTCCGGAAAGCACCATTTTGATTCCCATAGATTTAATAACCCTTGCCAGAAGATACATAGGTGTAGAAGCTCTAATGGTGGTGACATCATAAGTTTCCAGATGATAAATTACATCACGTACAGCATCTAAACCTTCCTGAATGGTAAAGTTAACCTCATGATGAACAGAACCAATATGTTCCGCAGCTTTTTTGGCAGCTGCTAAATCCGGAGATCCAACTAAACCTACTGCGAAACTGTGTAATCTGGGATACCATGCTTCCTGTGTATCTCCACTTTCAACCCTTTGTCGGGCAAATTTTGCAGTAATTGCTGAAATAACAGAAGAATCTAATCCTCCTGAAAGTAAAACTCCATAAGGAACATCGCTCATTAATTGTCTGTGAACTGCATCTTCAAGTCCTTTTCTTAATTTTGAAATATCAGTTTCGTTGTCTTTTACAGCATCATAACTTTCCCAATCCCGTTTGTACCATTGCTGAAGATCGCTTCCGTCTTTGCTGTATACAAAATGCCCGGGAAGGAAAGTCTCTATGGTTTTACAGACACCTTCCAATGCTTTTAATTCTGAAGCGGCATAATAATTTCCGTTTTTATCCCAGCCGTGATACAAAGGACATATTCCCATATGATCTCTGGCAATAAGATAAATATCGTTTTCAATATCGTATAAAGAGAAAGCAAAAATTCCGTTGAGCTTTTCAAGGAAATCTTTTCCGTATTTTCTATACAAAGCTAATACAACCTCGCAGTCTGACTGGGTTTGAAATTCATAATCAGGAAATTCCTTTTTTAGTTCCTGATGATTATAAATTTCTCCATTTACGGCCAAAACAACGTTTCCGTCTTTAGTAAATAAAGGCTGTTTCCCGGAAGTGGGATCTACAATCGCTAATCTTTCGTGAGAGAAAATTATTTTATCGTTTTGAAATACGCCGCTCCAGTCAGGACCTCTGTGGCGGATTTTTTTAGACATTTCCAGAACCTGAGGTCTTAAGATTTCGGTTTTTTGTTTGGCATCAAACAAGCATACAATTCCACACATTTTTTATTTTTTTATATATAACAAATGTAGAGGGTGCGTTTAAAAATAGCAAATAAAAATGTTTAGTTTGTTAATTATATGTTTTTATTTGATGGTTTAAGTTTAAAATTTACTATATAAATTAAATTTTGTTTTATTTTGGAGGAAAATTTTAATTGATCATTGTCATTATTTACGAAATAAAAACTAAAAAAAAATTAATCTATGATAATTAATTTAATTTTTTTTTGTTGTTTATTTGTTCTTCGAAATAATTTTTTTTCATCATTTGTGTTTTTACCTTCTTGCAGGGATTCCTGCAAGAAGGTTTTTTTTATTCATTTCCTAACAGCACTCCCGAAACATTCCATGAGCTGAAGCTTGTTCCTTCTGTTGGACCTTGTGGAATTTTCACCTGAATGGTATGTTTTCCAGCCTTTAAATCTCCAAGTGGTATAAAATTAGGATTGGTAACCGTTCCCGGACACCAGTTTGATCTGCTTAAATCCGAAGAGGAAAGACCGTCTGCGAAATTTCCTGATGCCGGATTGTAAAGTCGGTAAGAGCCACAATCTGACCTCCACGGTATAAAAGAATAGGTCATTTTACTGTCAAAGAAAATAGAATTGATTTTAGGGATGAATTCATCACCGTTTTCCCAACCACCGTGACCTGTAGTAATATATTTTAACTGAGCATTTTTCAAATCTTTTTTCAAAGTAAATTCTACAAATAATCCTTTATCCTGGTTAAACATGGTGGAATAATCCTGGCCTGCCATTTCCATAATATTTAAAGTATTAAATAAAGGGATTACAGTATTGTTTTTATAAACCGTCTGGTCACTTTTATGAATGGTGATTTCCAAACTCACTTTATGACCGCCTTTGTCGTAGTTTCCAATAAATGTACCAATCCATAGCTCTTTTTCAGATAAAGAAGGCTTTAGATCTGTAATGTCTTGACGATAAGGACTGATAGTCTGCCAGTTTTTATCTTTTAGTTGGATATGATTGAACTTATTGATTCCGAAAGCTGTAAAAAATCTCATCATTTCAACAGCGGGGTTATAATTTTCAGTAGCAACGACCCCGAAATATTGTTTCCCATTGCCGTTGTCATAAATAGGAAGAGTTTTTACTCCTTTATCTAATCCGTCAAAGAAAGATTGGGATTTATCCTGAGGTATAAAAAATACAGTTCCTGTTCTGTCGTAGGCATCACCGTTTGACTGCTGTTTTAATTCAACGAAAATATTTTCTCCGTCAGTAATTTTTGGAAACTTAACTTTTCTAAGAATAATGGTTCCGTTGGCAAATCGTTTTACATTTTCGTCAGATTTTGAAGCATCAGAAAAATTGATGGTCTCATTATCAAAAATCTTCAATGTGGTAAATCTGCTTTTCCAGAGAAGGTCTTTATATCCCAGTTGATCTGTTGAGGAAATAGTACCTTTCAGAATATGATCAATGTCGTTTTTTTTAACTTTCTTAATAAAACTGGCTGTGATGACAGAATTTTTGTTTCTTTCAATTTCTAGAACAAAGCCAAGATTTTGTCCGATTGTTGAAGGGCCTCCCTGAATTTTTAAATCATTGGTATACCAGACTTCAATGGTGTTGGAATTGATTTTTGTAACTGCTTTTTTACAAGTATAGCCTAAAATTTTCTTTGTTTCATTGGTAAATTCAAAAGTCTGTTTTCCTATAGATTCTGCATCGGAGGCTGAAATGGTTTCATTGGGTTTTAAAAATGCATAGGAAACAATCGTATTTGAAGGTTTTTCAATCTTGGTAATCTCAAACGGATAATTCGCTTTTTGTTCACGGATTTTATTATTTAAGATGAAATTTTCCTTTTCGTTGGCCCAAACCAATGTTGGGGACTGCTCCGTTAATATTTTTCCGTTGTAGGAGCTTATGTATTGTACTTCATAAGTCTGTGCAAAAGTAAGGCAGCATAAAAAGGAAAAAAAACTTAATAAAATTTTTTGAGACATAATTGAAAATTGATTTTCACAAAGATAATTTTTAATTGATATGAAGATTATTCTTTGTGAATTTTATTAAGACTATTAGTATGAAATAATTTTATAAATGTTACGTTCAAATAAAAAATAATAACCTTGAAGCGATTTTTTGTTCTTTTTATATTTCTGTTATTTACGGAAATTCTGACTGCTCATAAGCCAAAATCTAAAACCGAAAATTTTGGAAAGGTGAAAACCCTTTTTAGATCGGGATTTAACTTTGGTAATCAGATAATAGAATCTCAGGAAATGAAGATTCATATTATTGGAAAGTTATCTGAAACTATTGCAAAGAGATTGAATTTTAAAGATACTCTGATGATCGAATATGAAAGAGATTTTTATAAAAATAGATTGTTTGTTTTAGAAAATGATAATTCCAATTACAAAATTTTAGGGTTGAAAGATGAAGTAGTTATGAAAAGTAATGGGAAGGGAGCGGCAGTGAGAATTGTAGATGAAAATATTAATGTGGTTGATATTTTAAAATTGGTGGAATATTCTATTCTCAATAGGAAAAAGATCAATAAGTCTTTAATTCCTATGGATTATACTTATAGTTACGAAGGGGATAAAATTACCGTTCTTGCTAATTCTGAAGTTTTTATTCAAAATATTATACAAAAAAAATCAAATTTAATTAATGAAATAATTGATGATGAAATTGAATTGGTAAATAACGGTTTTATTCAGACCAGAATTTCATGGAAAAATGATGAATTTATATTTGGATTTAATGAGATTCCACCGAGTAATGGAAATTATATAGACGTTAAAAGCGAAAAATATGTATTAAGAGATTTTAAATATTATATTGAATCCATGTGGCACAATTTCTTTGTCATTTTTCCTGATCCGGCTAATTTTATATATTTTGATGGGAGAGATGAAAATACATTTTTACAACATATTAATGATACTGTGAATGATCTTTATCCTTTTAGGTTGGGAAATGACATCATTACAAATAATGTTGTTTTACTGATTCCATATAAAGATGATTTCTTTTATGTTTATCATAAAAAGAAAAAACTACTCCAAAAAATAGAGTAGTTTATATATTGTATTTCGGTAATTTTAAGAAACTCTTTCGATTAAAGCCATATAGAAACCGTCATAGCCTTCACTTGGCATTACTTTTTCGTCTTTTACCATTTTGAAATTCGGGTTATTTTTAATGAATTCATCAACTTGTAGGTTGTTTTCAGAAGGCAAAATTGAGCATGTCGCATATACCATTTTTCCTCCTTTTTTTAGCATTTTAGAATAATCCTGAAGAATTTGCTGCTGCTCAACTTTAATTCTGTCAATAAAAGCCTGATCAATTTTCCACTTACTGTCCGGGTTTCTTTTTAAAACTCCAAGACCTGAACAAGGTGCATCGATCAACAATCTGTCTGCTTTTTCGTGCAGTCTTTTGATTACTTTATTGTCAGAAATCAAACGCGTTTCAATGTTGTGAGCTCCGGCTCTTTTTGCACGACGTTTCAGTTCAGCCAATTTCCATTCAAAAATATCCAAAGCAATGATCTGACCTTTATTCTGCATTAAAGCAGCTAAGTGAAGTGTTTTTCCCCCTGCACCTGCGCAGGCATCCACAACTCTTTGTCCTTCCTTTACATCAAGAAAATACCCGATTTTTTGTGAAGAAGCATCCTGAACCTCAAATAATCCTTCTTTGAAAGCTGTCGTAAGAAAAACATTCTTTTTTTCTTCAAGCTGAACAGCATCAGGATAATTTTTGATAGGATAGGAAACGATATTTTCATCAGAAAGATCTGAAATAAGTTCTTTGGTTGTTGTTCTCAGAGAATTTGCTCTTAGCACCGTAGGAGCCTGTTCATTTAAGGCAAGCATTTCTTTTTCCCATTTTGAGCCTAATTCCTTTTCTAAGGTTTCAGCCAACCAATCCGGAATGGAGTATTCTATTGCTTTTGTAGGAACGGTTCCTTTTTTAAGTTTTGTAAGAATATCAGCAATTTTGATCCCGTCGAATTCCTCAAATTTTTTATAGTTGGTTTTGCTCCAAAGAAGATAAGCAATGATCAATTTATAGATGTTATTGGGCTTTACCCCTTCACCCATATAATATTCCAGACGTTTTTTCCAACGAATGATATTATAGAAAATTTCAGAAACAACGGCTCTGTCCTGGCTTCCCCATTTTCTGTTGGCTTTTAAAAGCCTTTCGATTACTTTATCGGCATATTTATTTTTCTCGAAAAATGTTTCCTGTAAAGCATCGTGAATTCCGATTGCTAAGTTTCTGTGAATAAGTTCCATAAATTGGGTTCTGCTATTTTGAATCTGCAAAAATACGAAAAATTTAAATCTTATGGGGTTATAAATTATAAGTTATAAATTATGAGCTAGTTTCAGTCTTATTTCAAATGTGGTGAACTTATAACTTATAATTTTTAACTCCTAACTCAAAAATCCTACCTTTGCAAAAATTAAAAATATGAGTGATACTGTACTTTGTCCGAAATGCAGCTCGGAATTTACCTATGAACAGGATGGTTTGATGGTTTGCAGTCAGTGCTTCCACGAATGGGATCCTGCAGAAGCCGGAAATGAGGATAAAATTCTGGATATTAATGGTAATGAACTGCAAAACGGAGATTCAGTGATCGTGATGAAAGATCTTCCAGTGAAAGGAGCACCAAAACCGGTGAAAGCAGGAACGAAAGTAAAAAATATTCGTCTGAGACCAGACAGTGATCATAATATAGACTGTAAAATTGATGGTTTCGGAGCTATGGCTTTGAAATCAGAATTTGTAAAGAAGGCATAAAAAAAGGAAAGAATTGGATAGGGTAATCTTTCAAAGACTCATTGCAGGACTGCTAATTTTGTCTTAGGGGCAGAAAGAGAATTAACCAAAAATTTCCTTATGCTGTGGAAATACAAATGTAAGAAAAGTTTAAATTCAATTCTTATGTTTGTATTTTTTTTATTAAAATTTTAACAGTATAAGTGTAAGATAACGTGAAGGTTGTGTAAAGAAATTTCATCTTATATAAAAGAAATATTGACAGAATCACTTAATCTTTCATCCGTGTACAGGATAATTTCTTTGTTTTTTGCCTTTACCTTATTCCAGTAGTAATTTCCGGCAAATCTGCTTTCTAAAACTTCTGCTTCCATACCATTTTCAGAAATACTGATTTCTTTCGGATAGTAAGAAAATTTCTTCAGATTGAAATCTGCAACTTCGGTTTCGTCAAAAATATTAACCTCTCCAAAAAGTTTGGCAACATAAGGATTGTAAGGACTTCTAAAAGTCTCTTTAGGATTATCATTCTGAATTAATCTTCCGTTTTGGAGCACAATAATCTGATCCAGCCAGGGAATAATATCCTGTAGCTCATGCGTAGAAATAATCAGGGAAATTTTATTATGTTTTACATAAGAAAAAAGCTTTTCGCGAAGTTCGATTTTCCTGGGAAAATCCAGATTACTGAAAGGCTCATCTAAAATCAGCAGTTTGGGTAAGACTGAAAGAGCTCTTGCGATGGCAACTCTTTGTTGCTGTCCTCCACTTAAATATTTGGGTAAAACATTCGCATATTCCGAAAGTCCGACTACTTCGAGAAGTTCTGTGACCGTTTTTTTTTTCTGGACTAAATTAATGTTTGAAATAAATTTTCCTACATTTTCTGCAACTGTCGCGTAAGGCATCAGATCGAAACTCTGGGCAACAAATTTCATGTTGGCTTCTCCGGGAACGAGGTTTCCTTTTGGGCCCAAAAGCTTTTCTCCATCAAAAATAATCTCTCCACTTTCCCAATCCAAAAGACCATACATCAAGCTTAATAAAGTTGATTTTCCGCATCCGCTTTCTCCTGCTAACGCGATTATTTTTCCTGCTTCAAACCGTAGATTAAGGTTCTGAAACAGAGGCTTTTCTTTTGAATATGAGAAATGTAAACTGTTTATTTCTAATAGCATAATACAAATGTAATGAAATGATATGTTTTAAGGAGCAAAGTTTTTTTATTATATTAGCTGTAGTAAAGAAAATTTATGAAAATGAAAAAAAAGCTATTTTTATGGACAATTCCCGCTTTTATAATCGCTGCAGTTACAATTTCTTGTAATAAAGAAAAGCCGTTGACAAGTGAAAGCAATGAAATTACTACCACTAAAGATGGTCATCAGTTTATCCTGGATACGTTGAATAGCAGAGTAGAATGGAAAGGATATAAAATTTTAAAATCTGAAAATACAAGTCATTTCGGAACGATAAAATTTGAAAGCGGCGATGTTACGATAAAAGATGAAAAGCTTGAAAGCGGAAAATTTGTAGCGGATATGAATTCTTTAACGTCCGTAGATTTGAAAGACGATGCGGATCAGTTGGGAAAATTGAACGGACATCTCAAAAGCGGCGATTTTTTTGAAGTTGAAAAATTTCCTACCGCTTCTTATGAAATTACAAAGATTACTCCTTTAGCAGAAGGAGATTATAATACTCTTTTGGATGGTAATTTAACCATTAAAGGAATTACAAAGCCTATTGCTTTTAAAGCAAATGTATCCGTGAAAGACGGAGTAGTGAGTATAGCCACTGAGCCTAAAGATATACAGCAAGAGGAATTTGGTGTAAAGTTTCAGGCCCCTGCTGAAAACGGGGTAATTAAAGATGAGGTAACACTACAGATTAATGTAAAAGCTTTAGAAAAAAAATAATTTTTTTATTTAAGTAAAATAAGTGATTGTAATCTGCCTCTTACAGAGGCAGATTTTTTTTAACAGTTTAAGGAAAAATATTCCGCTGAAAAATCGTATTTTTGCAAAACATTTTGAAAGGGTAAAACAATGATAGAAAAGATAGAAGAATTACTAGTTGAAGTAAACAGCTTCAGTACCACATCAAAAGAAGAAATTGAAAATTTCCGAATCAAGTATAACGGTAAAAAAGGAATTCTGAACGATTTTTTTGAAAAATTCAAAGAAGTTCCGAACGACCAGAAAAAAGAATTCGGACAGAAAATCAATACTTTAAAACAGGCTGTGAATGTAAAGTTGGAGGATTTAAAAAATGCTTCAGCATCCTCTATTATTGTTGAGAAAGAAGATTTAACAAGACCGGCTTTCCCGTTGGATCTGGGTTCAAGACATCCGATCAATTTGGTAAAGAACAGAATTATTGAAATCTTTAAATCGATCGGTTTTGCTGTAGCAGACGGACCCGAAATTGAAGATGACTGGCATAACTTTACGGCCTTGAATCTTCCGGAATACCATCCGGCAAGAGATATGCAGGATACTTTCTTCATCGAGCAGAATCCGGATATTTTATTGAGAACGCATACGTCTTCGGTACAGATCCGTTATATGGAAGAAAATCAGCCGCCGATCAGGATTTTATCTCCGGGAAGAGTATTCAGAAATGAAGCGGTATCTTCACGTTCGCACTGTATTTTCCATCAGATCGAAGGTTTATATATTGATGAGAATGTAAGTTTTGCTGATTTAAAGCAGACCATTCAGTTCTTTACAACCGAACTTTTCGGAAAATCTAAGATCAGACTGAGACCTTCTTATTTCCCATTCACAGAGCCGAGTGCTGAAATTGATGTGTATTGGGGACTGAATTCGGAAACGGACTACAGAATTACAAAAGGAACAGGCTGGCTGGAAATTATGGGTTGCGGAATGGTAGATCCTGCCGTATTGAAAAATGTAAACATTGATGCAGATAAATATTCGGGATACGCATTCGGAATGGGAATTGAAAGAATCGTAATGCTTCTTTACCAAATGAGCGACATCAGAATGTTCTTTGAAAATGATATCAGAACGTTAGAGCAGTTTAAAACATTATAAAAAAATTAAACTTCAATAAATAAAATCCTGTAAAAAATTAATTTACAGGATTTTTTATTATTTTTATTTTATAAAAACAGTGGGAAAAAATGCTCGTAGAACCGTTAAATTCTAAATCAAGAAAAACAATTCATTATGCGCTTATTATATGTATTTTATTAATACAGCTCTTAATAGCAGGATATTTTTATAATGAATTTATTCATAAGAAAAATTTGGCCTTTATTGAAAACCAGTTAAAAGAGGTCCGTGTATTAGAAGGATTAACCGATAATTCAAGGAAAGAACTTTTGAATGCACAGGATTATCTTCAAAAATATGTAACCAGTAATGACAGTACTTTTTTAAATTCTTACCTTATATCACTAGGTAAGCTTGGGAAAAATCTGGATAGCATTGGTTATTATGAAAATAAGTATGTAAAATTAAAAAATACATTAGCATTTCAGAAAAAGGATTCATTAGAGATTAAAAAATTAAAGGTGCTGATTGATTCTACCTATAATTTTTCGACTAAATCTAATCTTAAACCCAATAATTCGTTTAAAATACAGAAATATACTCCGGAATATCATTTTGATAAATTTGATTTAGAAACCAAAACCTATACGGACACTGTAAAAAAGAAAGGATTGTTTGGAAGGTTGGGAGATGCTATTTCGGGTAAAGAAACAGTTCGTAAAGACAGTACTGTGGTGACCATGAAACAGAGGAAAGTTCCGGTTTCTTCATTGATGAAATCTGAAGTTGACAGTATCATGAATGTAGTGAACAATCATTATTCCAGAGAAGTTAAAAGAATTCAGACGAATGTGACCGACAGGAAGACTGACCGTGATAAAATTTATAAAATGTTCAGCAATCTTCTGATGTATAATAATGGACTGATGAATATTTATGAATCTGCGATTAAAGAGTCCAAATCGAGCCTCGAGAAGGAGTATGAAAAACAGAATTCAAAAAATAATCAGGTTAGAAAATATCTGATATTCGGAGCAATGATTCTGATGTTTATTGTTTCAATTTTAATCATGTTATTAACAAGAATCGCATTTATATACGAACGAAAGCTGAATGAAGCTAATCAACAGATAAAGGAAAACCTGAATTTTAAAAACAGAATTTTAGGCATGCTGAGTCACGAGTTGCGATCTCCGTTAAAAATAATTGACCTTTTCATTGGCAGAATTAATAAGAAAACAGATGACAAGAATATCAAAGAATATCTTAAATCGATAAGCTTTACCAACAATACATTGCTTATTCAGGCCAATCAGATTTTAGAGTATACCAAAAACCAGGCAGTGGAAAATAAGCTGAATCCGGTAGTTTTTAATCTTAAAAACGAAATTACATCCATTTTAAATGCCATTGAACCTTATATCGAAACGAGAAATAATAGGTTAATTATTGAAGAAAATATAAATCCGGATCTTGTTGTTTTTTCTGATCACCGAAAGATCAACCAGGTTTTTATGAATATTCTGGGGAATGCCAATAAATTTACGGAGAATGGAGAAATTAAAGTTACAATAGCGGTAGAACCTATCAATAAAGAAATAATTTCTTTGACTGCCAAAATAAAAGATTCCGGAAGTGGAATTTCCCCTTCTGATATTGAGAAAATTTTTGAACCCTATTATCAGGGAGTTTTATCTGAAGATGTTGAAAATTTGGGTGCCGGCCTGGGATTGAGTTTGTGTAAAGAAATTGTTGAATTGTACGACGGAAATATATCCGTCTCCAGCGAATTGGGAAAAGGCACGACAGTTGTTTTTACAGTTAATCTAAATCTTACTGCATGAACCCACCAGATATTACAGCCACCCGTTTTCTATTGGCAGACGACCACAGTCTGATAAGACAGGGGATTATTTTTTTGTTGGAAGATCTTGAATTGGAGCATGAAATATTTCAGGCTTCCAATCTGCAGCAACTTTTGGAGTCTGTTAAAATGAATCCCATAGATATTGCGATCATTGATGCACACTTTCCTGACGGGAATAGCCTTTCCCTTTTAGCGGAACTCAAAAAAATAAGACCGGAAATGAAAATCCTGATTTTTACAGGGATTGATGAGAGTACTTATTCGCTTAGATATCTGAATGAAGGTGCAGATGGTTTTTTGAGTAAAATGAATGAAGAGGAAGAAATAGAAAGGGCGATCCGTAAAATGCTGGACTCTGGAGAATACATTTCTCCGCTTACCCAGGCATTATTGAAGAATTCAATAAAAAACCCTCATCTGATCAACCCCTTATCTGTTTTAACAGAAAGAGAGCTGCAGATTGCCGAAATGTATGCTGAAGGTTTGGGAAATCTTGAAATTGCAGGGAAACTGGACGTTAAACAAAATACGGTAAGTACGGTTAAAAAAAGAATTTTTGACAAACTTAAAATTGAAAATCTGGTAGAACTTATAGCGCTGATAAAAAACAATCAGTAGACATTTGTAGATAAATATCTACGAGCTGTGCGAAATATATCTACATCGTTTGTACTGGTTTTATTTTGTGGTGTTGCTATCTTTGTATCAACATAAAGCAAGAAAAATTATATTGTTAAGAATGGGTATTTAATACTGATTTTTGATTTCCATAAACACAAATGATGAGAAAGAATCAGATTAATACACAAATGAAGAAAACAAAAGCCTCCGAAATTTTCGGAGGCTTTTGTTTTTAATTACTGACCTAAGAAACAAAACGTAATTAAAAACTCGATTTTATAAAAAATCACTTTGGTTATTAGCTTTTTATATTCTTTTTCTTTGTCCAGCTCTTCACACGATTATAATCTAAAAAGTAAGTAAGCTTCAGTGAAAAATTATTTACAGTAGGTTCACTAAAAAGCATATCGTAGTTTTTCGTCACATTTAATCTGGACATTTCAAGATAATTTGAAGTGGCGTTTCTGTAGAGTAAAGTCAGCTGGCTTCCCGGAGCAAACCACCATGAAAACCTTAGGTCAACATTCCATGCGTTGTAAGTTCCGTTTAAATTTTTATTAAAAAGATCGGTGTCTGCTAAATTTCCATCCTGATTTAAAGTGTAAAACTGTTTATAGGTAACATCCGAAAAATAATGTCTGAACGTTAAAGTAAGAGCCGTTTTTTCGTTAAAAGTATATTTAGAAGTCAGAGCATTTTCGTAGGTGTTTCTTTGTCTTCTCCCAATGAAGATATCGGTGTCGCTTTTCCCTGCAAAGCCTGTTTCATTATTACTGAAACTTGGGTTGAAGCTCCAGCGTATATTGAATTTATCTGAAAATCGGTACCGAAGGCCAAAATTAGTGAATATCTGATTTCTTCCTTTCTCGTCAAAAGCATAGTAATCAAACTCAAAATTATATTGCAATTTTTTTCTGCTGTCACTTTCAAACCAGACCCATGAATCAAAATATCCGGGAACTTTAAGGTGTCTTCCGAAGGTTCGGGGTTCATAAATATCATTCTGACCAAAAGGAGTAAACTCGATTCCGCCGCCAAAGCTTCTGAAGTTTTTGTCTGTAAAGCTATTGTTATGGTTAAAAACAAAATTTTGGAAAATGAAAGGTTCTAATCTGTGATAATAATTCAGATTAAAATTCAAATAAACATTATTGAATGTTTTCGTAGGCTGCAGAATTCTGTAACCGTACCAGGCATTATAGTTGGCGAAATTAGTTTTTGTTGAAAATCCAACATCATTGATATCCCAGTCTTTGGTCGTCAGATTTCCATTGAGGCTGAAACGGTGCTTTCCTGCAATTTTTTCCAGCCCGGCTTCTGCTTTTGTTCCGAATTTTGTCCCTTCATCCATTACCCAGCTTCCTTTAAGGCTTCCGAAGGTTTTATACGTATTTTTCTTGTTGTTGAGGTCCCAGAGAAGTCCCGTTGCATTGGCATCGCGAAAATTTCCGTCTCTTGTAACATTTGTATTGATTAATGACACAGAAGAATTTCCGTTAAATCTTTGATCAAAAACCAATACATTATAATTCGTCCATGGTTCTACCACTTCTTTTCTGGTTTCTCCGGTCTCATGATTAAAAATAGAAGCTTCCATTTTTTGAGTGACTCCATTGAAAAAACCGATTCCCAATCCTTTTTTTGTCCTTCCTGAAATTTTAAAGGCATTAAATAATTTTACTTTTGCAGGATATTCCGTGACTTCTTCATTTTCGTTAGTTACAGGATAACGCGACGGTTCTCCGCCCACTCTTCTGGAATAGAACATTCCTCCTTTGCTGAATAACTCCGTTCCTTCCGTAAAGAAAGTCCTCTGCTCGGAAAACTGCTGTTCGAAAGGGGTTAAATTTAAAATGGAATTATCAAAATTGGCCTGTCCGAAATCGGGAATCAAAGTCATATCGAAAGTGAAGGCATCATTGATCCCATATTTTACATCCATTCCACCGTTAAAACTTGAAGTGGTTTTACCGTCAAAACTATTGACATAAGTTGAAAAGTAAGGGGTAAAAGACAATCGGGTAGGAGGATTAATGTTTTCAATGCCTTGTAAAACGCCGTCAAAAAGAGTGTAGGAGTTTTTGGCATTGTCTACAAAATTCCAGTCATAAGATGCTTTAATTCTCTGTATTCTTCGGAATATATTCATTCCCCATTCCTGAACATTGCTTTTAGGAAACCTTAATTCCGAATATGGAATTTTCATTTCAACAGCCCAACCTTTTTCATTGATTTTTGCACCGCTGTACCAAATCGAATTCCAGGTGTCATCTTCACCGTCAGTGGTGAGCTTCGCATCGAACTGAACTCCTGCTGCTGTAACCACAAATTCTAAGCTCTGCTGTTTGTCATTATATCCGTTCAGTGCCACACCAAAAAAATCGTCGTTGTTGATTCCATCTCTTTCAGTTAATTCCTTTGCAATTTTCTTGGGAGTGGGGTCGTACATTTGTGCTCCGAAATAGATACCGGTATCGTCATATAAAATTCTTACTTCGGTTTTTATTGAATCTGCCTGTGGCTTTCCGTTGTTAGGATTTCGTTCAATGAAGTTGGTAGCAATGGGAGCATTTTGCCATACCGCATCATCCAGAATACCATCTATTTTTGGAGAAGATGAGGTTTTTGTAATGAGTATTTTCTTTCTTATGATGGTTTCGTCTTCCTTTTTCTGCGAATACATAAAGCAGGAAAGTAATAATAAGATGAAAAATAATTTGGTGTTCATGATGTTCTTAGGCTTATACATTCATGACAATCGATATTTAAAATGTATTACATGTGGCTATAATAAAAATAAATTTTTCATCTTTCCAATTACGGGAAATATCGGTCAGTAAAGGTTAAAATGGTTTCGGCTGCCCTTTGGGCAGCCGAAACCGGTTTTATATAAAACTAACTTTATCTTAATTTGCGAACTTTAAAGGATATTTGACATTTTTAAAATCATCAATACTTGCTTTTAGAGAACCTACCGCTAATTCTGCTTTCAACAACATTGGGATATGGTTATAGTCGTTAGAAACCCACATCGTAACCCCTTCTTTCTCTTTAAAAACTCTACCGCTTTTTACAGATGGAATAATTTTCAAACAATTAATGGTTCCGAATTTTGTCTTTAAATTTTCCGTACCAACTACTTTCAGTTGAAAAGGAAACATTTCATCGTCAATCCATACATTCATATTGATGATAGTTCCTGTTTTCAATTCAGCAGGAGTTTTACTTCTTAAATAATAAAAACAAGAAAGCATATCCTGAACTCCTTTTACTGATTTTATCACTTTAGAGCCATTTGCAGGTGTTTTTTTATCGGTTAAAATCAAAGTATTATTATCATGATTGAAACTAGTCTCAAAATGCTGACGATAGCTTCCTTCCTTTACGTTTCTTACATAAAAACTGGGTAATCCTGTATGGATATTAATATAACTTTCGTATAAATCATCTACTTTGAAAAAAGCTCTTACTGCTCCGGTAGTCTGTCCGGTACCTTTTACATAAAGATGAGGTGCGCCTTTATAGTTGATGTTTTGGGTAGTAAGAGTTGCACTTCCTGCATTTAGAAACCCGTAATGAATTCTAAGCGTAATGGATTCACCGTTTGCAATATTGTCTATTTGCGCAAAGCTCAGACAGAATATATAGAGTGCAAAAAGGGTTAAGATTTTCTTCATAATTAGACACTTACAAAAAGGTTGCCAAATTTTGGCTCTGTTTTTCTTAATATTTGACAAATCTCAGTTTTTTATTTAGAATGAATTAAATATGCTTCGCATTAAAATTAGTAAATTTGCAGCTACAAGTATAATTAAATTATCTTATAATTATGATAACTACCGATATATTGATCATAGGAGCAGGACCAACGGGGCTTTTTGCTGTATTTGAAGCAGGATTATTAAAAATGAAGTGTCACATCATCGACGCACTTCCTCAGCCGGGAGGACAATTGGCAGAGCTTTATCCTAAAAAACCTATTTTCGATATTCCGGGGTATCCATCTGTAAATGCGGGTGAATTAGTAGATAATCTGATGGAGCAGATCAAACAGTTTCAGCCAGGTTTTACGTTGGGAGAAACAGCGGTTTCTTATACTAAAGTAGATGATGAGTGGTTTGAAGTGGTTACGAACAAGGGAACTGTTCACAGAGCGAAAGCTATTGCTATTGCAGGAGGATTGGGAACTTTCGAGCCTAGAAAGCCAACTATAGAAAATGTAGCTGATTACGAAGAAAAAGGTCTTGAGTATTTTGTAAAAGAACCTGAACATTTCAGAAATAAAAAAGTAGTCATTGCTGGTGGAGGAGATTCTGCACTTGACTGGAGCATTTTCCTATCTAATGTTGCGAGTGAAGTAACATTAATTCACAGAAGAAATGAGTTCCGTGGGGCTTTGGATTCTGTAGAAAAAGTTCAGGATTTAAAAAATCAGGGGAAAATTAAATTAATCACCCCAGCTGAAGTTACAGGAATTAAAGGGGATGGAAAAGTTGAAGCCATTACTGTTGCTGTAGACGGTCAGGAACCTTTCGATATTGAAACAGATTACTTTATCCCATTATTCGGGTTAACTCCAAAATTAGGGGAAATTGGAAACTGGGGATTGAATATAGAGAAAAATGCGATCGTTGTAAATAACGCTTTAGATTATCAGACAAATATCGATGGAATTTACGCAATCGGGGATATTAATACTTACCCTGGAAAACTGAAGTTAATTCTTTGCGGTTTCCATGAAGCAACTTTGATGTGTCAGAGTGTTTACAACAGGCTGAATCCGGGTAAAAAATTCGTATTGAAATATACAACAGTGAGTGGAGTAGACGGTTTCGACGGAAGCAGAAAAGAAGCTGAGAAGGCAGTTGTGAAAAAAATTGATTAGTTTTGCAAATATGTCAGATATTAATATAAAAATCACCGACAGAGAAGGGGTAACTCACGATATTGTAGCGCCTACGGATATGTCCATGAACTTAATGGAAATCATCCGTTCTTATGAATTGGCAGAGGAGGGTACGATCGGAGTTTGTGGAGGAATGGCAATGTGTGCTTCCTGTCAGGTATATGTAGTAAACGATCCTGGATTGGAAGAAATGGGTGCTGAAGAAGACGCAATGTTAGCAGAAGCGTTCCATGTAAAAGATAACAGCAGATTGGGTTGCCAGTTGCATATTGTCCCTGAAATGGAAGGGCTGGAAGTGGAAATCGCTCCTTATCCTTAGAAAGTTTTTAACTTAAAATATAGACCTCCCGAAGACTCTCTTTGGGAGGTTTTTTTATTTAATAGCCCAATAAATGGATTTTTTAAATTTATACAGACTAATTTCTCCAATTATAATTTTAAACTTCATCTTTTGAAATCCATTTTTCAACGGTCGGAGCTGTATAACTTTTCATCATTACCAACAATTCATCAATAGTATCACTGATGAGTAACATATCCTGATTGACCTGTTTTAAAAATCCTTTATCAACCATTGTTTGAGTAAGTTTAATTAAATCATCATAAAACCCGTCAATGTTCAAAATGGCAATAGGCTTTTTGTGAAGTCCTAATTGCGCCCAGGTGATCATTTCGAAAAACTCCTCCAATGTTCCGTAACCTCCGGGAAGAACAATGACACCGTCACAGAGATCATTCATTTTGGTTTTTCTTTCATGCATGGTATCTACTAAGATCAACTCGGTTAAGTGTTGATGAGCAATTTCCTTGGATTGCAAGAAATGGGGAAGAACTCCGATTACTTTTCCGCCTGCATGTAGAGAACCGTCTGCAACGGCTCCCATCAAACCTGTGTTTGAACCGCCATAGACGAGTTGAATATTTTGTTTGGCTAAAGTCTGTCCAAGTAAAGTTGCCTGTTCTTTAAAAACATTATCTGAACCGAAACTTGAACCGCAAAATACGGTGATACTTTTCATTTTTTATTTGTTTTGAATAAGATGCTTCGACAGGCTCAATATGACAACGCTAAAGAATAATTTCTAAAAAATACATTGTTAGTATTAGAGAATGTCATGCTGAGCCTGTCGAAGCATCTTTATTTTAATTAAACTTAAATAAATTCCAGTTAAAATTAAAAATATCCAAAATCATTTGATTTTGGATATTCAATAGTATAGTTTTAAATTTTATTTTAAAGGAATATTCGCTAAAATATCTTTAGTGAACATCCAGAATTTCTGAGCAGAAGGAATATTCGCCCTTTCATCCGGAGAGTGGGCTCCTCTGATTGTTGGTCCGAAACTTACCATTTCCATTTCCGGATAGTTAGCTCCGATAATTCCACATTCCAAACCTGCGTGGCAAGCTACAACGTGTGGTTTTTCACTGAATTTTTCAACATAGATTTTTTCCATCAGCTGGACGATTTCTGAGCCTGGTTTTGGTTTCCATCCTGGGTAAGAACCACTGAATTCTACATTCATTCCTGCTAATTCTGCTACCGATTTTAATTGCTCAGCTACAGAATATTTAGAAGATTCTACAGAAGAACGCGAAAGGTTTAAGATTTTTAAAGCGCCTCCCTTTAATTCTACTCTTGCCACATTGTTCGAAGATTCTACCAAATCTTTTACATCGGGACTCATTCTGTAAACTCCGTTGTGAAGAGATTTTAACGTTAAGATAATTTTCTTTGAATCTGCTTCGGAAAGTGCTTGATCAGAAGATGTGGTATTTTCAATATTAATTTGAATTCCGGCTTCTATAGTCGCAAATTCTTCTAGAATTTCTTTTTTAAGATCAGTAACTTCCAAAATGAATTCCTGAGCATTTCTTACAGAAACAATGGCTACAGCTTCTCTAGGGATTGCATTTCTCAATCCGCCTCCGTCAATAGAAATTAATTGGATATTCTCTTTTTCCAGGCCTTTATAAAGAAGTCTTCCTAAAATAATATTGGCATTTCCGAAACCTTTGTGAATATCCATTCCTGAATGACCCCCTTGTAATCCTTTTACTTCAAGTCTTACCAGTTGTCCGTTTGCAGCTTCGGTTTCATAGTTTTGAGTGATCGTTACATCAATTCCTCCTGCACAGCCGATATCGATTTCATCATCCTCTTCAGTATCAAGATTTAATAGAATCTGTCCGGTTAATTGACCCGGTTTTAAACCTAAAGCACCCGTCATTCCGGTTTCTTCATCGATAGTGAAAAGAGCTTCCAAAGCTGGGTGAGGAATGTCTGAACTTTCTAAAATTGACATAATAGTGGCAACTCCTAATCCGTTATCTGCTCCTAGAGTCGTTCCTTTTGCTTTTACCCAGTCTCCGTCAATCTCCATTTTAATCCCTTCAGTATCAAAATCGAAATTAACATCATTGTTTTTTTGGCAAACCATATCTAAGTGCGACTGCAAAACAACGGATTTACGGTTTTCCATACCTGAAGTGGCAGGTTTTTTAATGATTACGTTTCCTACTTCATCTACTGTAGTTTCCAGGCCTAGATTTTCGCCAAATTCTTTGATGAAAGCAATTACTTTTTCCTCTTTTTTTGAAGGTCTTGGAACAGCATTTAATTTGGAGAAGTTTTTCCAGATTATCTGCGGTTCTATATTAGATAATTCCATGAAATTTATTTTTCTCAAATTTACGAAATAAAAAATGCTTCCGGTCAATCGGAAGCATTCTTTTGTATTGTGTCGGAAATCATTTTAACATCCACATTCACCGTAAATAGGTATTGTAACTGTTGTGCCATCCGGTTTTTCAATAGCCAGTGTACCCTGGAATAATAAAGCTTCTTCGTTCTTTATTTTTTTACCCTTTACAGAGATTTTATATTCCCCACTTTCTATTTCTTTGCTAAGTTCTTCATCTGCTTCCATGTCACTTGAGGAGATCAGATTCATAGCCAGTCTTTTGCCTTCAAGTTTCATATAAGCTGTTTTTCCGGCATCATCTGCATAGATGTATTTTTCATTTTCAAAATCTGCTTTGCTCTTTGCAAAATAGCATGAACATTCTTTAATTTCAGAAGGAAAAGGAAATGTATCTACAGAAATTTTTCCTGAAGAAGTTTCGCTTTTAGCAGAGTCCTGAACGATAGTTAAAGAGTCTCCCGATTTTTGAGGAGAAATGGCTTCTTTATCTTTTTTACATCCGACTAATAAAAACGCTGAAAAGAAAATGATAAAATATTTCATGTGATTGTATGTTTTTGATTATCCTCTGGCTCTTTCTAGCAGAACCATCATCAGTAGAGAAAGAATAACTAAGCTTTCTTCCTCATCATCAATGTCAATAAGTCTGTCGAGCTGAAATCTTCTTCCGAAGAATGAAGGCATTTTTTTAAGTTTGAAATAAGCTTTCCCATCTACTCCCGTTACGGTGTAAGAAGGATTCAGGAAATATCCTGTAAACATTCCTATGATAGGAATTTCACCTACAAAACCGTCCCAGAATCTTACCCAGGCATTGTCTTCCTGAATTTTAAATTTCTGCTGATCATGAGGATCTAAAATATCATAGCTTGCTTTCCAGATAGAACGCACTCCTTTTCTTGCCATTCTTCCGAAGTTCTTGTTGTCGATTAAATCATTTAAAGAATAAGATGCATTAAAATCAATCCATTGATTAGCTTTGATTCTGAAAAGTTCTTTTGATTTGCTTTCATCATTAAAAACAATAACGTCTTCTTTTAGCTTGAACATTTTCTGACGAACATACGCTACATAATTTCCGTGTCGGTCTGTAATGTTGAAATCGCTGGCTAAAGTTGTGATTTTAAATTTAAAATCTAATGGATAATTTAGATTGTTAAGTACCATTTAGTGTATTTTTTTCATATTTAGGCGCAAAGATAAAATTTTTATAATAAATGAAAGAGATTTTTAGGCTTTATAAGGGATGAAAACTCGGCTTTTTATTTTATTTTTGTAGTTATGGATTATCCTAGTAAAGTTTTAGCGAAGGCAGTAGATGAAATTTCCGGATTACCCGGTATAGGTAGAAAAACAGCTTTGAGATTGGCCCTGCATTTATTGAAACAGCCGGCTTCCAGAGCAATAAGCTTGGGTAATTCGCTCATTAATCTTGTTAATGAAATAAAATATTGCAAAGACTGTCACAATTTTTCTGATTTTGAGATCTGCGAGATCTGCAGTAATGATAAACGGAATAGCGATACGATTTGCATTGTGGAAGATGTCCGGGATGTAATTGCCATTGAAAATACAGGAAAATACATTGGTAAATATCTTATTCTGGGAGGAAAAATATCGCCAATGGAAGGAATTGGGCCTCATCAATTAAATATCCCGAGTATTGAAAGAAAACTGAATGAAGGAAGTATAAAAGAGCTTATTTTTGCCTTAAGCGCTACGATGGAAGGTGATACTACCGCTTATTATATCTATAAGAAATTCAAAAATTTCAAAGTGAATTTTTCCAGTATTGCCAGAGGTATTTCTGTGGGTGATGAGTTGGAATATGCCGATGAAATTTCTTTGGGTAGGTCTATTATGAACCGATTGCCTTATAACGAAGGACATGTGTAATAATATTATTTAATGATGGTTTCGGTAATTATTCCTATGTATAATTCTGAAAAGACTATATTAAATGCTTTAAATTCAGTTAAAGCACAAACATTAAGTATAGAAGAATTTGAAGTCATTGTTATTAATGATGGTTCCACAGATAATAGTCAAAGTATAGTGGAAGAGTATATAGAGAAAAATTCCGAAATGAATTTACATCTATTGAATCAGGTAAATAAAGGAGTATCCAGTGCGAGAAATTCCGGATTAAAAATAGCGAAAGGAGAGTTTATAGCTTTATTGGATGCCGATGATGAATGGATTCCAAAGAAGACGGAACAACAACTCAGATATTTTGAAGATAAAGATTTGAATATTGATCTTCTTGCAACAAAGGGAAATGATAAGAAAATTTTGTATCCATATAAGATTGGAAAAAACAATCTTGCTGAGATAACATTTAGGAAACTATTATTGAGAAATGAAATTTTAGCTCCGACGGTCATGTTCAAGAGAAAAGTCCTTGAAAATACAGGTTTTTTTGATGATAATCAGAGACATGCCGAAGATGTCAATTATTGGATGAGAGCCTCTTTAAAGAATAAGATGTATATATTGAATGAAAGTTTGGTATATGTGGGAAAAGGGAAAAGGACATTTGGAGTTTCAGGTCTTTCTGCAGATCTTTCAGCAATGGAAAAAGGATTTATAAAAAATCTTAAAGAAATGTATTGGTTAAAAAATATTAATTCTATACAATATTTATTGTTGAGGATTTTTTATAAAGCTAAATATCTATTTTTGTTATGTAGGCAATTTTACTATAATTTTAATGTGAAAAATTAATAATAAATGAAGAGTAAAGGTCTTTTCAAATGAAAAATATTCAAGGAAAAAAAATCCTTTTTTTGGCTGTTCGTTTCTTTCAATATGAGAGAGCAATAACCAAAAGACTCTCGGAACTGGGTGCTGAGGTTGATTTTTATGATGAAAGGCCATCTAATTCTAACTTTGCGAAAGGAATAATCCGTTTCAATAAAAGAATTTATCAATCGATCATTGATAAGTATTACCAGCGTATCATTGATAAAATTCAAAATAAAAAGTACGATTATTTTCTTTTAATTAAAGGGGAGGCTGTTCCTGCTTATTTTCTAGAGAAAGTAAGGTTGCTGAATCCTGAAATAGAGATGATTTATTATAATTTTGATCCTCTAAAAGAATATCCCGTTCTTATTTCCAATCTAAAATATTTTGACAAAAAATTTACCTTTGAAAGAAATGATGCGGCCAGATACGGATTGAGTTTTAGACCCTTGTTTTACCTTGATGAATACAGATGTTTGAACTCTGATATGGTGGTTGATCCTGATTATGATATTGTATTTATCGGGAGTGCGCATACAGATAGATATGTAGTAGGTGAACAAGTACGAGCTCTTGCAGAAACATTAAGATTAAAATATTTTTTCTACTATTATGCAATGGGAAAAATTGCATTTAGGCTAAGAAAAATGATAGACAAGGAACTAAAACAATTTGACAATAAAAAACTGAGTTTTGTTAAATTAGGTCACCATACAATCATTGATTATTATAAGAGTACAAAATCGGTACTTGATATTAATAAGCCTTTTCAGGATGGACTGACAATAAGGACTTTTGAAGCTTTAGCATCCGGAAGAAAACTGATCACTACCAATTCTGATATTCAAAATTATCCTTTCTATAATCCTGAAAATATTTTTATTATTGATCGTACTCATATAAAACTCGATCATAATTTTTTTAATTCAGAATTTCAAAAGATTGACGATGAAACACTGTCTATGATGTCTCTTGATTCTTTCATAGAATGTCTGTTCCTTAAAGATCAGAATGAATATTGGAATTCTTTTGTAAGGAAAAAATAAAAGCAACTCTGAATAGAGTTGCTTTTAATATATAAAGATGAAATCTTTTATTTAGTAGGAGCTACCGGAGTTGTAGATTTAGAAGTCGGAGCAGATTGTGCAGGCGCTTCTTTCTTCACTGGTTGCTGTGCAGCCGGAGCAACTTGAGATGGTTTTCCTGTGATTACAACGCTTATTAGGATAAGAACAATGATGGTTGCTCCTAGTGTCCACGTTGCTTTTTCCATAAAATCGTTGGTTCTTTGTACTCCGAACTGAGCAGAAGATGCACCTCCAAATGTACTGGAAAGGCCTCCTCCTTTAGGATTTTGAGCCATAACAACAATTGTCAGTAAAATACTGGCAATCATAACAAGAACCATTAATAGTGTAAATATAGTATCCATTAATTCTGATATCTTTTTGAGTGGACAAATTTAATCTTTTTTTACTGAATAGCAAAATAAGATAGAAGTAAAAATAAAAACAGCAACATTTGTTGCTGTTTTTTTATAGTAGATTGATCTTTCTTTATTTAAAATCAGAATCTTTAGCCTGGTTTATTTCGTATGATTTTACTTTCATAACCATATCCATACCCATTTGATTCACTGTAATGGTGTAAGGCATTTTCACCCCTGATACATCTTTATAATCAGCAAAAGTGGTAGGAATTGTCATGGTTTGTCCTTGTGCCTTTACAGTTTCGGTTTCTCCTGTTTTAAGACCTGTTTTTACGCTGTAATAGAATGCTTTATCACCCGATTTAATCGCGTAAGAATCTTCTCCGTTGATCTTTTCAATGCCTGCTAATTTGTAATCTGGAGATTTAGCAAAACCTAATTCTTCGAAAAGTTCAGTGTTTTTAAGGTTTTCAGCAACTTCTTCCTTACTCATTGGAACCTTTTGTCCGCCTTGCTCAGAATATCCTGTTTTACCATCGAAAACTTGTTTCTGAACAGTCATTGCTCCCATAGAAATGGTTTGTAATTCTTTTCCACCTTGAGCTTTAACAATTTTGAAGTCAAGGTTTTGTCCCTGCATAGACATCGTTGCATTCGTAGTGTATGAAGTAATTTTTGCCAAATTAGCTTTTCCTCCGATAGCAGCAATATACTTATCAACAACAGAAGCTACGGTTACATTGGCATCAACCTTTTGTACAGCTGGCTTTGCAACAGGATTTGCCTCTTTATCAAAGTATTTTACAGGGTATCCTAGTTTCTCCAGCCCTTCAGAAATATCAGATGCTTTACCAGCAATGAAAATTCTGCTCTGATTTGGTAAAATAGTAGCTTTTACAGCGCTGGTAACGTCTGCAGCAGTTACTTTATCAATAGATTTTAAGTAGTTGATATAGAAATCAGCAGGAAGATCCTGAACTTTTTGGTTTAAAGCGAATCTTGCAATGGTTGCAGGTTGCTCTAATGACATGATGAATGATCCTTTCAGTTTGGCTTTAGCGTTTTCAAGTTCTTCTGGCTTTACAGTAGAAATTGCATTAAGCTCATTCATGAATTCTTTAACCGCTTTGTCTGTAACCTCATTTCTTACACTCGCACTTGCAGAAAACTGTGGAGAATACTTACTTGCCACCATGCTTGAATAAGCCCCGTAAGTGAATCCGTTTTTCTCACGAAGGTTCATGAAAAGTCTGGCTTCACCACCACCACCAAGGATGTAGTTAGCAATAACTGCAGGGAAATAGTTAGTATCCTTCATTTTTAATGTGTTCAGGTTGTTCAAAGAAACAACAGACTGCACAGCAGAAGGAACATCGACGATATTAATTTCAGTTTTAGCAACATTTTCAGCCGGCTCTAAAGGAGTGATCGGTGTATTTGCTTTTTTCCAGCCATTGAAAGCCTTTTCAATCAAAGGTTTTACCTGATCAAATTTAACATCTCCAACAATTACTAAATAAGCATTGTCCGGAGCATAATATTTTTTATAAACGTTTTGTACGTCAGCCAACTGAATTTTGTTGATAGATTCAACGGTTTCAAACTCACCTCTTGAAGTATTTTTCCCATACATCAAAGCATTAGAAACTCTTCCGGCGATAGAAGAAGCATTTTTTTCGTCAGATTTTAATCCTTCGATAGCTCTTTCTTTAGAATTCTGAATTTCCTCAGAAGAGAATTTAGGATTAATAATAGCATCGGCCATTAAACCTAAAACCTGAGGGAAATATTTAGAAAGTGAATTTAAGCTTGCACCTCCTGAGCTAAAATTAAGGTTAGCTCCAAGATAATCCACTTTTTTGTTGAAATCATCTTTGCTCATGCTTGTCGTTCCGTTTTCGAACTGTTCAGCCATGATTTCGCTTACTCCAGTTACGCTTCCTTCGTTGTATGGAGGCCTGTCCATAGAAAGACTTGCACTTACTCTAGGCAATTTGTTGTTTTCCACAACCATTACCGTAAGACCATTCTTTAGTTGGAAAGTTTTTGGCTTAGCAATGTTGATCGCAGGAGTTGGTCCTGGCTTTGGCATTGCATTAAGATCTATTTTTTGTGCTGAAACCGTTCCTGCGAATAAAAACGCTGCAGCTATATATGTTAATTGCTTTTTCATTTGTAAAAATTTAATTTTTAATAATCATTTTTTAACCTGAGAAGTTGAAATGATTACTTTTTTTCAGGTACGTAATTAATGACGATTCTTTGGTTAGAATTAAGATACTTTTTAGCCGCATTCTGAAGATCCTGTCTTGTGATAGATCTGTAGATGTCGATTTCTTTGTTGATCAAATTTGTATCACCCATCAATACGTGGTTGGTAGCCAATGAAGCAGCAATTCCCTGAATGCTTGAGTTGGCATTTACAAACTGGTTTTCGTACTGGTTTTGAAGTTTCTGATAATCATCCTCAGAGATCAAAGTAGTCTGTAATTTTTTGATTTCAGCATCAATGTCAGTCTGTAAAGCCTGTTTTGTAGTCTGTCCCATCGGGATTGCGAAGAAAGCGAAGATACTGTAATCTTCTAGGCCTTGGTTGAAAGCAGCTACCTGAAGCGCTTTTTTATCCTGATCAACTAATTTTTTGTATAAAACAGAAGACTTTCCGTTACTTAAATAAGAAGAAAGCATATCTAAAACATAAGCATCTTTCTCTTTGTTAGCAGGAGTTCTGTACGCGAAAATATAAGCCGGAAGCTGAATATTCGGGTCTGTTGCTGTAACTTCTTTTTCCTGAGTGATAGGAGCATCTTTCGGGAAATCTTTCGGATAAACCGTTCCTTTTGGAATGCCTCCGTAATACGTTTCAATCCACTTTTTCGTTTGCTCAGGTTTGATATCTCCGGCAACAACCAAAGTAGCGTTATTAGGAACATAATATTTTTTATAGAACGCCTGGAATTCTTCCAATTTCGCAGAGTTCAAATCTTCCATAGAACCGATTGTTGGCCAGTTGTACGGGTGATTGGTAAATAAGTTTTTTTGAATTGTCGTGAAAAGATTACCATAAGGCTGGTTATCCATTCTCAATCTTTTTTCTTCTTTTACAACTTCTCTCTGAGTATCTACACCAACCTGGTTGATTACAGCGTGACGCATTCTCTCAGCTTCCATCCAAAGACCCAATTGTTCGTTGTTTGATGGGAAAGTTTCATAATAATAAGTTCTGTCGTTGGTCGTGTTAGCGTTGTTTTGCCCTCCGTTTGAAGAAACAATCTTAAACCAGTCACCTCTTTTAATGTTTGGGGTTCCTTCAAATAAAAGATGTTCGAAGAAGTGAGCAAAACCAGTTCTTCCTTTTACCTCATCTTTTGCACCTACATGGTACATTACTCCAGTTGTAACAACCGGTGCAGAATTATCCTGGTGTAAAATTACGTGAAGACCGTTTGGTAAGTCATATTCTTCAAATTTAATTTGTTGTGCGTTCAAAGCCATTCCAAAGAAAGCCGCTGCAGCAACAGAAAGAAGTCGCTTTTTCATAAATAGAAATTGTTTTGTCAATTAGTGCCAAATTTACTTTAATTGTTACATTACTTTTAATATTTTTTTAGAATTTTGTTAGAACCGTAATTTTCAATTAAAACATGAAGTATTATCTGTTTTTGATATTGTTTTTCTTTTCAAACAGTTTCCGGTCTCAGGAAATCAATAATGACTCAGCTTTAAAAAAATGCAGAAAGGATTTCAATAAAAAGATCTGTCTTTCGGATGACGATAAAGACGGGATTATTTTTTATCTGGATAAATGTCCTAAAGAAAAAGGTGTGGTTGAAAACAATGGTTGTCCGTGGCCAGATCAGGATAAAGATGGAGTCATTGACAAAGATGATTTCTGTCCAACTGTTGCAGGTCCACAGGAAAACAACGGCTGTCCGTGGCCGGATATAGATGGCGACGGGATTTTGGATAAGGATGATAATTGTCCCACGGTTCCCGGTTTGGAAGAATATAAGGGGTGTCCTAAACCTTATAAACCTGACTGTAAAGCAAAAGAGAGAAAGGATAGTTTAGAAATGGCAGAATTCAGGTCAGAATATAAAGATATTGATGGGATTTACAATAAACTAAATAGTCGGTTTTTAGACCCTGTTTTGAAGAAGTTTAAAATAAAGAAATTTGAACTTTATCTTGAATTCATTAATTGGGGTGGTCCTTGTGACCTTCCTGGCTGCTGTCCCAATTGGAAATATAACAAATCAAATTATTTAATTTCTAAGTTTTGGAATAAGAAAGCGCTGGAAAGTTATGTTCAGAGGAAAAATCTGAAAAGGATATGGCTTTCTTCCAAACTTTATCCTTCCGGTTTTTTTGATTTTAAGGATTTTATAGATTCTTCTTTATATTCATATTTAACCAAGCATTATGAAAAAACGAATCATCAGATAGTGATCAATAAGAATGAAAAAACAGATACTTCTTCTGTCATAAATGTCGGAATTTACTTTGAAACGCCTTATAAGATTACTATTTCAATTTTTTGTTCCAACAGCTGTTCTTCTCCGGATCTTAAGTATGAATATAATGGCAAAGACTGGAATAGAATCAGTGAATAGCTGTTCGTCAATCTAAAATTTGAATTCTCCATAGAATACACTAATTTTGTGTTCCCAAAATTTTTTGCTGTATGGAGGATTATCTGAAAGGACTGAATGAATCACAATTTGAAGCCGTTACCACATTACAGGGACCATTGATGGTGCTTGCAGGAGCGGGTTCCGGAAAAACGCGTGTACTTACCATGCGTATCGCTCATTTGATTACCAATGGAGTCGATCCTTTTAACATTTTATCTCTAACCTTTACCAATAAGGCAGCAAAAGAAATGAAGGAGCGTATTGCAAAAGTAGTAGGACAGAGCAATGCAAAAAGTCTTTGGATGGGAACCTTTCACTCGGTTTTTGCAAGAATTCTGAGAAGTGAGGCACATTATCTGGGATATCCTTCCAACTTTACCATTTATGATCAGCAGGATGCCCTTAACGTAATTAAAAAGGTGTTGAAGGACATGAATATCGATGCCGATTTGTATAAACCTAAAAAAGTTCAGGCGAGAATCTCTACCTATAAAAATAATCTGATCACGGTAAAAGCTTATTATGCCAATCCGGAATTGATGGAAGCTGATGAAAAAGCCAATATGAAATTCATAGGGCAGATTTATCAGAAATATGTAGAGCAGTGCTTCAAAAACGGATCGATGGATTTTGATGATTTGTTGTTAAAAACCAATGAATTATTGACTCGTTTTCCTGAAGTTCTTGCGAAATATCAGGACCGATTCAGATATATTCTGGTAGATGAGTATCAGGATACGAACCATTCCCAGTATTTGATTGTAAAAGCGTTGGCTTCAAAATTTGAGAATATTTGTGTGGTAGGAGACGATGCCCAATCGATCTATTCTTTCCGTGGAGCAAACATCCAGAATATCTTAAACTTTAAAAAAGATTATCCTGATGCAGTAACCGTTTCGTTGGAGCAGAATTACCGTTCTACACAGAATATTGTAAATGCAGCCAATGTAGTAATTGCAAAAAACCTTCAGCAGTTTAAGAAAAATGTGTTCAGTGAAAATGAGGAAGGAGAAAAAATAAAGATTTACCGTTCCCTGTCCGATGCCGATGAAGCGAATTTCGTAGCGGGGAATATTTGGGAAACCAGAAACCGGGAGCAAAGGAAATACAGTGATTTTGCCATCTTATACCGTACCAATTCTCAAACGCGTGCATTTGAAGATGCTTTGAGACGTAAAAATATTCCGTACAAAGTATATGGAGGGCTTTCTTTCTACCAAAGAAAAGAGGTGAAAGATTTAATCGGTTATCTGCGCCTTCTGGTGAATGAAAATGATTCGGAAGCATTGATGAGAATCATTAATTATCCTGCAAGAGGAATTGGGGAAACAACCCAGAATAAACTGATCGTTTTTGCAGATTCCCAAAATGTTCCGGTTTCAAAAGTACTGGATAATCTTCCGATCTATGCACCGCATTTAGGCTTTAACAACGGTGTTCTGAATAAACTGAATGATTTCTGGTCCATGATCAAGGCATTTCAGGTATTGCTTAAAACAGAAACGGCTTACAGCGTTGCCATGGAAGTGGCGAAACGAAGCGGTTTGATTAAGTTTTTAAAAGATGACCAGACTCCGGAAGGAATTTCCAGGGTAGAAAACGTTCAGGAATTGATGAACTCCATGCAGGGGTTTATTGAAGAACAAATGCAGCTGGAAGACGGAGATCCGAGTTTACCGAATTTCCTGGAAAATATTGCTCTTTCTGCCGACACTCAGGATAAAGAAAATGTGGATGATATGGTTTCGCTGATGACTATTCACCTTTCCAAAGGTCTTGAATTTCCGGTAGTTCATTTGGTGGGATTGGAAGAAAATCTTTTCCCTAGCTTCATGAGCTCTGCCACGAGAGAAGATCTGGAAGAAGAGAGACGATTGTTTTATGTAGCGTTAACAAGAGCAGAGAAACAGGCTTATTTCTCTTATGCCGTATCCCGTTTTCAATGGGGAAAAATTATCGATGCTGAACCGTCAAGGTTTTTGAGTGAAATCGATGATCAGTTCATTGAATTCCTGAATCCAATGATCGAGAAGCGTTTCATTAATAATTCCGGGGTGAGATCGAATATATTCGATGAACATCCTTCTGAAATGAAAAGCTTTAAGAAAGTGGAGAAGAAAACCATTGCGAAAAATGACAGCTCAAAACCGATTGCAGAACCTAGAAAGCTGAAACCGGTAAGTACAGCGAAGATTATCAATCCGAGCGGGGCTTCTTCTCAGGATATTGAAGTCGGGGATAAAGTAAGACACGACAGATTTGGAATAGGGGAAGTTACTTTCCTGGATGGTACAGATCCTCAGAATATTAAAGCAAAAGTAGTTTTCATGCACGAAGGAGAGAAAAATCTGATCCTGAAATATGCTAAACTGACAAAAATATAATCACAAATCTAAAATTATCAGAAGAAATCTTATGAAAAGAATAATGTTTTTATTGGCTATGTTGATGTGTTTTGGTGGCTTTCTAAAGGCTCAGACTCAACCTGTTCCATGGACTCCCAATCAGGTAATGGCTCCGGACATTTTAGCTGCTAAAATTGTAAAAAAGCAAACCAAAAATATTCTGATTCTTTCCGTAGGTCCTTCTGCTGTAGTGAAGGGTTCTGTAGATATGGGAATGGCCAATGATCCTCAGAATCTTGAAAAGCTGCAGGATTATGTAAGAAAACTAGATAAAAATAAAGAAATTGTAATCTATTGCGGCTGCTGTCCATACGACAGATGCCCGAATATCCGTCCTGCTTTCAATGCTCTGGTGGAAATGGGCTTTAAAAATGTGAAAATTCTGGATCTGCCTAAAAACGTAAAAACCAACTGGATCGATCACGATTATCCAACCAATGATTAATATGCTGAAAAAGTTATTTTTATCAGGGATTCTGTTTCTTTCTGCCTTTATTTACGCACAACATTTAAAACTGAATGATGAAGCTCCTGAAATTCATCTGAAAACTTTTCAGGGAACTGATTTTAAGCTGAGCTCTCTGAAAGGAAAGATCGTCTTGCTCGATTTTTGGGCAACATGGTGTGCTCCATGTGTTCAAGAGCAACCCTTCTTAAAAACTATTTATGTTGAAAATGAAAAAGCTGTGAGTGCGGGACGCTTTGAAATAGTGGGAGTTTCTTTGGATAAATCTAAAGACAGCTGGAAAAAGATTATTGACCGGGAAAATATAAACTGGCCTCAAATAAGTGACCTGCAGTTCTGGAAAAGTCCGGTTGCCAAAACGTACGGAATCGAAGAGCTACCATATAATCTTGTACTGGATAAATCCGGAAAGATTATTGCGATGAATATTCATGGAGAAGAGCTGAAAACTTTGATCACAAACGAATTGAAAAAAGAATTTGATTAATAATCATTAAAAAATATTTTATTCATTAAAAGCTTTGTAAGTCGTCTTGCAAAGTTTTTTATTTAATTATTGACTATGTTTTATAATAACGCTGTTTGCGATATTTATATTGGAAAAAGTGCAGGAGCAAAACTTTTGCAGGACATTAGAAATGCCAAAAGAAATGTTAAAATAGTATCTCCCTATCTTTCTCCTTCTTTGATCAAGGAGTTGATTTTTCTGCATAACAAAGGAATTAATATAAGTCTTATTACCAGTGATGAGATAGAAGACTTTTACGGCTATGACAAGAATATTAATAAATTGATTGTCCAGAAAAGGCATGTCGATGAAAAAGCAAAACAGTCCAGAGATCATTTAATTAGTCTTTCAGCAACATTACTTTTTGTGATAATAGGTTTGGCAATAATTTTAGTGCCATTAATTTTTCTTTTAAAAGAATGGAAGTTTAGTTATGGCTTTATCCTTGTCGTTTTGTTATTTTTTGTGAGGGATTTTGTGGTAAGACAGATTAAAAATAAACGGATTTATCATTATACTTATAAACAGTTATTTCCGTTTAAAGTTTTTATCTCTCCCAATCATGGAAACTCTTTCAATAAAACCTTTATTCACAGTAAAATTTATGTGATTGATGACGAAATCGCCTATATGGGTTCTTTGAATTTTACGGGAAAAGGAATAAAAGATAACCATGAGACCCGAATCAGAACTACTGATCCCCATGCTGTTGCAAAGATCGTGGAAGAAGTAAATGAGATTTTTTTTAATTCTAATTTAGCCGAAAGAGATCTTCAGTTTTGGGGAAGCCAGCTGTATCCGGAGCCGATTAATTAATCACAGCGTTTATTTTTTGCCATAAAACCTCATCAAAATCCGAGCGGGCAAAATTCATATTATCTGCTGATTTACCCATTCTTATAATAACCAGCTTCTTACTGGGAACAACATAGATTTTCTGATCATTCTTTCCTAAAGCACAAAACAGATCATCCGGTGCGCTTGGAATGAGCTTTCCATTAAATTGAAATTGCGTCTGTGGAAGATGATAGCTTGCTTTTCCGTTAAGCCACCACAAATACCCGTAGGAGAGGTTTAGATTTTGAGAAGTGCTGGTTGCATCCTGAAAATATTGAGGATTAATTATTTGTGTTCCATTCCAGTTTCCTTTATTAAGAGCCATTAATCCAAAACGGGCCATGCTTCTTGTATTGCTCCAATATACACTGTTATTACCACTCTGAATCCAGCTCCCGGTCATTCCGATTTTATCCCGAAGTTTTGTATTGAAATACTGTGTCCAGCTTTGTCCGGTAGCTGCAGCGACAACATCCTGCAGTTTTACATACACATTATGATAGGCCCATCTTGTGCCTGCATCGGCTTTGTATTGAAGATTAGAAGGAGCTATATCATTTCCCATACTGTCATCTAATCCGGAAGTCATTGTTAACAGATTTTTACAGGTAATAAGATTTTCTTTTGCTAAAGGCTCGCTTGTCCAGCCAGTTCCGATATAGTCTGAAACTTTATTATTGATATTTAAAAAACCTTCCTGCTCGGCAATTCCTGTAACGGTTGAGGTCAATGTTTTTCCTGCACTTGCCCAATACCAAGGCATTCTGGAAGTATGACCTCCAAAATAATTTTCCATTACAATTCTTCCGTTCTGAAGAATCATAAAACTTCTTGAATTTTTAGTCTGCAAATAATCCAGTAAATCCTGAACTTTATCCTGATGCCATCCTAAACCCGCAATAGATTTTGTTTCCCAGGTATCACTATTAAAAGGAGGGAAGTACATGGCTTCTTTTACTGTAGGTATTTGCTTAGGAATTTTATGCGCTGTCAATTTCACAGAGGAGCTGCATATTATCAGTACAAAGCATACAATAGAAGTAGAAAATAATCTCTTTATTTTCATGTGAAATTAGTTTAAATTCTATTTTTAGATCAATACAATTTAAATTAGTTAAACATTTAAAATAAAACCATAATTAATTTAGCTATTCAAGATTTAACAGGTATGAGATAAATTTCAAAGATTACTTCACCAAAAGGTAAATTCCGACACCAATACTTGCATAGGCAATAACAGTGAGGATATCAGCGATGGGCTGTGAAAATCGTTTTTCAGCAATTCTTTCGGGATTGATCTGGTTCTTATGGAATTTCAGGATTTTTTTAGGACTATGAACGGGGTGTACGATCAGACTGTCTCGTTCCCATCGGTCAACGATTACCTTATAGGTCTTGCCGTAAACATCAATTTTAACATTTTTATTGGGAGCAAGTTTCTGCTGAATATTAATTGGAACAGGTGCCTGTTGTGGACTCTGAGGTGCTGAGCTTTTTGTTTGCGCAGAATTAGTATTGGCAAGAGCTGCACTCTTTTTAACGTCTTGTTTATTGTCGACTGTTGCGTCTGCTGGTTTCTTAACCTGATAAGTATAGCAACTCACAAGACAAAATAATATGATGATAAGGTAAAAATTCTTTTGCATTAGCCAAATTTAAGAATTAAACGGAATATTCAGTATTTTCTTTTGGAATATTCTGTTTTTAATAAAATTATGCAGTACAATAAATTATTTTTTATGAGATTCAATAAAATTAACCATTTCATCATTCAATTGGTTGATATATGCTTTATCAGTGGTTCCAAAACCATGAACGCCATCTTTAACAATAATCAAATCGGTTTCAATATTTTGTTTTTTAAGTTTTCTGACTAATCTTTTGGAATGATTAATCGGTGCAACCTTGTCTTTATTTCCGTGAAGAATAAAAGTGGGAACACCATTTTCAACATCATTAATGGGAGAAACGGTTTCCAGATAATCTACAGCTTTTCTTTTTTCAGTCTTGATATCGTATCCTGAAATTCCGAAGACTAATTTTTGCCTGATTTCCACAATCGGTTTAAAAAATAATCCCACAATAGCCACCGGAATTTTACCTAATCTTGTATGTAAAAGCTTGTTTAGATCTGTAGGACCAAAATTACTTACCACATAATTCACCTTACCTGAATATTGAGAAAGTTCTGGGTTTCCAATATACTCATTATCGTTTGTGTAGGCAGCAAGCATCGACAAATGAGCACCTGAAGAAGCTCCGAAATAACCAATATTGTTCGCGTCAAAATTATATTTTTCAGCATTTTTCCTAACCCATCTCACGACATCTTTTGTATCCTGAACCGGCAACGGAAAATGTACCGTTTCACTTACCAAAGTATAATCAATGCTGATAACAGCATAATTTTTTTCAACCAGTTTTAAAATAAAGCTTTCAATATAACTGTCGGCTCTTACTATTTTATCCCCTTTTGCCCAGGCTCCGCCATGAACGTAGATGACTACAGGAAGCTTCCCTGCTGCTGGATTTTTAGGTTCGTAAATGTCTAATTTTATAGGATTTCTTGAAGCGTCATTTTTATAGGGAATATCCTCTATAAGAGTTGTTTTTTCGGGAAGAATAATGCTTTTGGGAGTTTGTGTTTCAATCGGAGCCTGAGAATAGCCCATATTGAATAAGCTTAAACATAAAATAAAAAACAGGTTTAAAGAAAACCTGTAGATTGTATTGTGATTCAATGAGTTCATAGAATATTTTTTAGAAGTGGTTATTTTACTAACTCCTCAAAAAGTTTACCAAAAGTCTTTTCCAGGTCTTTAGATTTTCCTTAATTTAAATTGATTTTATTTTTTTATATTAATTTATATCTTTTACCGTCTTTTCATATTGGCGTTTAATAAAATTAAGTTTAGAGAGGAAGTCTGCTGTATCTAAAAAGTAGGAAGGATAGGCTTTTTTCAGGTTGTCTAAAGAAGTTGTGGAAACTAAAACTGCCTGAAGATTACTGCCATTTTGAATTCTTTCTTCGACCTTTGAGTATTCATTATTAGCCTCTTCAATTTTTATTTTTGAAAAACTACTTACGATCACAGATTTTGAATCTAAATCAAGAACTATTAAATGGAAGATTCCTTTTGTTTCACCTTTATGTATCGCATTTGCAGCAATCCTAAAACCTTGAAAGCGATCTCTAACATTTAATCTGAGAGCTTCACTCGTTACTAATTTAAAAGTTTCAATTTTATCCAAATTTTTATATGCTGGTATCAATTCGCAATTTTCAATATGAGCAAAAGCTGATGATGTTAAAGCAAAAAACTCTAACCATTCTTTGGGGCCTTCACTTGATTTTAAAGAATGTTTTAAAAAAGTTCCCATGGTTTCAACTGATGTAGCCCAAATATGCTGCAATTTTGTCCTAATTTGGAGCTCCAAATGAAGACCATTATATTCTGGAGCAATTGGATTTTCATATTTATAAATTAGGTGAATTCCTCTATATCCTGATTCTTTAGGTTCTTTAATATAATCTTTTTCATTGACCAGACAATGAAGAAAGCTACTTTCTTTATAATCTTTAGTCAGGTCATAAACATTTTCTATATCCGACAAAACAGCTCTTAATCCACCAATATCTTGCATTCGAGATAACTGCATGCCTTTAAATCTTGTTAATTTGTGAATTATTGAAGGAGCTCGTTTTAATCTTTGTGAGATTAAAGCATATGTGTCAAATTTTTTGACTTTTCTTCTTAAAGTTGCTTGAAAAGTATTCATAGGATAAAGATGTATACCTCGAAAGTTGTTTAAAACAGTTTCAGCCCAATCTAATTCATTTTTTTGTAATGAAGTAATTAAATAATCACCAGCAAGATTAATTTTTTTATTTGAAAATTCTTTTTTTATAAATGACATGTTTTATTAGATTTATTTCACTAATTCCCCAAATAATCTTTTAAAAGTTTTTTCCAGATCTTTAGATTTTCCCGGATGAGGTCTGGAAGTCTGCACAACAGAACTTCTTACTGCCGTTAACCATCGGAAACGCTCAGGAATTTCAAGCTGTGCAATAGGTCCGCCATCTTTATCTCCATTCGCAATTTTCTTAAAACTTTCAAGGTTTTGAATGATATCATCATAATCCAGTTTGCTTTGCATTAACCTGAATTTATCGGGACATAAATAAAAATCCACCTTGATAAACTTCTCTTTTTTAGAAAACATGACAAGTCCTATGTTGAAAAACTCTTCTCTTTCAACCTTAGGAACCAGACGTATTACTGCGTATTCGTAAATTTTATCCTCTTGCATTTTTGGCTTCGTTTAAAAAGATTTCAGAATTTTCTAATCGTGTTTTCAGGAAGTTGAAGTAAATTTCCCGAATTTCCTCCGGAGTTTCGTCTGCATCATTCCAATGTAACCAGTCTTCAGGGATCAGGTTAACAAGTTCTCTGAAGATAGTGTCGTTCAAAACTTCTTTCGCGAATTGATCGGCTTCGTCAAGCAGTTTTGCCTGTGGAAGCAAAACATGGTCTTTCACATATTTGAAAGGAGTTTTAGCCGCAGCATCAAAATTCTGCCACGAATGATGAAAATAGAAAGAAGCCCCGTTATCAATCACCCATAATTCTTTATGCCACATCAGAAGATTGGTGTTTTTAAAAGTACGGTCAATATTGGTGATAAAAGCATCCAGCCAGACGATTTTTGAAGCCAGAAGAGGATCAACTTTCACACTTGAATCATAAGCAATAGAGCCTGAAAGATAATGCAAGCCAAGATTCAATCCTTCTGAAAATTTCAACAGATCCTGAATTTCTTCATCAGCTTCAGTTCTTCCGAAATCTACATCAAGATTCACAAATACAAGCTCAGGAATTTTTAAGCCTAATACTTCAGTAATCTTTCCTCCCAATAATTCAGAAATCAGCATCTTGACTCCATGACCTGCACCACGGAATTTTAAAACATATTTAAAATCATCATCAGCTTCTGCCAGAGCAGGAAGAGAACCTCCCTCCCGAAGCGGCAGAATGTATCGCATTACGGTTACCGTTCTTAAATCCAACATGCAGCAAAAATAAGGTTTTCCTTTGTGTTTATTTCTATTTTTAATATTTTTAGATCAGCTAACTATTAAAAATGTATGGTATGTCATTCTGAGTATCACCAAAAGTTGGTGAACTTATCTCGCCGAATTGGCAAAAGCTACATTTCAAACAAAAATAAAATATGCAGATCACAAACGAACAAAATATTATCCTTTCCAATCCTGAAACCAGAGATTTTCTCGCAGATGCTTATTATCCAGAAACAAATGAAAAGCTACCATTAGTTATTTTTGTTCATGGGTATAAAGGCTATAAAGACTGGGGAGCATGGAATATAATGGCGGAAAAACTGGCAGAAGCTGGTGTTTTCTTTGTTAAATTTAATTTTTCTCACAACGGAACCACTGTAGATGACCCTCGTAATTTTGGTGATCTGGAAGCATTTGGAAATAATAATTATTCTAAAGAACTTTCGGATTTAGGAGTGGTAATAGATTATTTTATTCGGCATGAAAAAGTGGATGATCAGAAGTTGATTCTGATAGGACATAGCAGAGGAGGAGGAATTTCCATAATTAAGACTTTTGAGGATGAAAGAATCAATGGATTAATAACATTAGCTAGTGTGGATACATTAGATCGTTTTCCTAAAAATGGTGCATTTAAAAAATGGGAAGAAGCCGGGGTTTTCTACGTGCTAAACGGAAGAACGAAGCAGGAGATGCCTCATTATTACCAGTTTTATGAAGATTTTAAGAAGGACGAAATGCGTTTTGATGTGGAAAGGGCAACCGAAATGGCAAAAGCACATATGTTAATCATTCACGGAACCAGTGATGAAAGTGTGAATGTAAAAAATGCGGAACACCTTCATATTTTAAATCCCAATTCTGAATTGTTTTTAATTGAAGAAGCCAATCATACCTTTGGCGCAAAAGAACCGTGGGAGGAAAATGACTTGCCAAGAGACTTACATAAAGTAGTAGAAAAGTCTATTGAATTTATTAATAATAAATTTGTAATTGAATAAAAAAGGAGTGAATACTTTCACTCCTTTTGTCTTTTTTAATGGTTCTAAAGGGAAATATTTAATTTATTTAATTAAAATCTTCCATGCTTCTTCAATATTGTTTTCCAGCAAAAGTTGCTGTGCATTCTGGTGGATCTTTTCATCGGAATGATATTCTCCGGAAGGTAAAACTTCAACGTTTGCTAACATTCCTAAATCATTTCCGGTAAAGACCTTGCTCAATTTTATTTCATCCGGAAGAAGATCGAAGCCAATTCCTTTAGTGACTAATGGTTTTGGAACTTCAAAAAGATTATTTTCATTATTTCTGGAATACCAGTTTCCGCCTAAACGGGCAACCATATCCAGTTTTTTCTGATCAAGATTTCCTTCCTCATTCAGATATTCTTCTCTGATATGGATTTTCTGAACTTCACAAATAACCAGATTTCCTGCACCGCCTTGGTCACCCAAAGATTTTACCTCTAAAACCTTGCACTCAAAGTTTACAGGACATTCTTCGATTAATTTTGGTTGTACCAACTCAGCGCCTTTCATGGTTAAACCTGATTTGATGAATTCATTCACACCGTCACCATATTCTGTAGATGCCAGAGAAATCTGCTGGACAATTGGAAAATTTACCGTTCCGATGACTACTTCAGGAACGTCTAAAACGTTTTCTAAAGTATGTTTCGTTGTATTATCCCGAACTCTTCTGGAAGGTGAAAAAATCAGAATTGGAGGAACTGTACTGAACATATTGAAAAAACTGAAAGGAGACAGATTGATGTTGCCATTCTTATCAACAGTGGAAGCCAATGCAATCGGTCGTGGTGATACGGCAGTCTGCATGATGGTTTGTAGCTGTACCGGAGTTATTTCGGATGGAATTACTGTTTTCATATCTTGTTCTAACACTTCATTAAACTTAAGTGTTTAAATGTATAGTAAAAAAGATGCTTCGGTTTCTCAGCATGACATCGCTACAAATAGACTGCTAAAACATTATGTTTATCACAGTTAGTATTAGGAATGTCATGCTGAGCTTGTCGAAGCATCTCAATTATTTATTTAAAAATTATAATTAAATTGCTGGAATAATTTTACCACTCACTTCACCGAAACCAACTCTTACGCCATCTTTTTCAGCCCAGGCTTTCATGGTTACCGTATCATTATCGTCGATGAATTTTCTTTCCTGTCCGTTGTTTAATTGGATTGGATTTTGTCCTCTCCATGTTAATTCAAGCATTGAACCGAAAGATTTCGGATCGCTTCCGGAAATCGTTCCACTTGCGTATAAATCACCAACTTCTACATTACAGCCATTTACGGTGTGATGAGCCAATTGCTGAGTCATATTCCAGTACATATGTTTGTAATTACTTTCACTGATTAGATTTTGATCACCATTTTCAGGCTGAATATAGACTTCAAGGTTGATGTCGTAATTTTTATCTCCTTCAAATTTCAGATAATCCAACACTTCAGGATCCTGAACCGGAGAAGTTGTTCTGAACGGCTCCAAAGCTTCTAAAGTAACCACCCATGGAGAAATTGACGAACCGAAATTTTTAGCTAAAAATGGTCCCAACGGAACATATTCCCAAGACTGGATATCTCTTGCAGACCAGTCATTGAAAACCACCATTCCGAAAATGGCATCTTCAGCTTCTTTGGTAGAAATACTTTCGCCCATCTCTGTGTTTTTATTGATGATAAATGCCATTTCCAGTTCGAAATCCAGCTGCTTGCAAGGCCCGAAAACTGGTTTTTCTACATCTGCAGGTTTCATCTGACCTTTCGGACGATTGATCTCAGTGCCCGAAACGACAATAGAAGAAGCTCTACCATGGTATCCTACAGGAAGATGCTTCCAGTTGGGTAGTAAAGCATTGGTAGGATCTCTGAACATTTTTCCAACATTGGTTGCATGTTCTATGCTGCTGTAAAAATCTGTATAGTTCGGAATGTGAACCGGCATCATCATTTTTACTTTATCCAGATCATAGAATGCTGCTTCGATAGTTTTCTGATCTTTTGACAACGTAGAGCCTTCCAATAATAATTCCTGAATTTTCAAACGAACGGCATTGGTAATGGGTTTTCCAAGCTCAATAAATTCGTTTAGGGTATAAGCTTCAAAAACATTATCATCAAGACCTTCAATCTCTTCGAAATAGGCAAGATCATATAATGTTGCAAGATCAATTACCTGATCGCCGATTCTGGTACAGCAGCCGATATATTCTTTATTGAATACGGCTACACCAAAAGGAATATTATGAATTGAGAAGTCTGAATTTGACGAATATTCTACAAATGATTTCATAAGTTTAGGATTAAATAAGAATTTAAGAATGAATTTTCCCGAATTCCAGGTTGTTATTTTTTTGAATAAGATTCTTCATCGATCCATCGGTCTTTGGTATTGACATCAATAAGGTATAGAATATCCTTTTGCTTGGTCAATAACAAGGTTTTAGTCACAGGAATCGGAACTTTTTGATTTTCCAGCATGTCGGCGCGTAAGGAAATGATATTTTTTCTGCTTCTTACCATATCGCCGGAAAAAACATTTGAGCTGCTTTCTCCTGTCGCTTTATCATCAAAAACTTCTACATAAGTCACTTTGTTGCCTTTGATCACAATAAAATCTCTTTCCGTATGATCTTCCGCGTCTTTAATGAAAACGAATTTTTTATTATCTATACTTACGTCTCCAAGATGCTGATTAATACCTTTCCTTTCTTCAAGTTGGGTAAGAATTTCGTTTGCAGTTCCGTATTGAGCTTTTACACTTACCAGTGTTGACAGTAATGAAAGGCCGATGAGAATTTTTTTCATATAAGGTGTTTTATAAAAAAGTTTTGTCAAGATCGAATCCTGACAAAACTTGGTATTGTATTTAAAATTAAAGATTTCCTCTTCTTTCCTGCTCTCTCTCCAAAGCTTCGAATAATGCTTTAAAGTTACCCGCACCGAAACTTTGAGCTCCATGTCTTTCAATGATTTCAAAGAACAGGGTAGGGCGGTCTTCTACAGGTTTAGTAAAGATTTGCAGTAAATATCCTTCTTCATCATGATCAATAAGAATCCCTAATTCCTGAAGTTTTTTAAGATCTTCGTCGATGTGGCCTACTCTTTCAGGAACCATGTCATAATAGGCTTCTGGTGGAGCAGAAAGGAATTCTACACCACGTTTTTTCAATTCAGTTACCGTGTGGATGATATCTTTTGTAGCCACTGCAATGTGTTGTACTCCTTCACCTTCATAGAAATCAAGGTATTCTTCCACCTGAGATTTCTTTTTACCTTCCGCTGGTTCGTTGATCGGGAATTTTGCATATCCGTTTCCGTTTGACATTACTTTAGACATCAAAGCAGAATATTCTGTGTTGATTTGTTTGTCATCAAAAGAAAGGATGTTCACAAATCCCATTACTTTTTCGTACCACTCAACCGTTGGAAGCATTCTGTCCCAGTCAACGTTTCCTACACAGTGGTCTACGTACAATAATCCGGCATCTTCCGGGTTGTAAGCACTTTCCAATTTTTCATAACCAGGCATGAAAGGACCTGTATAATTTTTTCTTTCTACAAACATGTGAACAGTTTCTCCGTAAGTATAGATTCCGGACATTCTTACTTCACCGTTTTCATCTGTCAAAGTTACAGGCTCTAAATATGGTTTTCCACCTCTTTTAGTAGTTTCTTCGAAAGCTTTGTAGGCGTCATCTACCCAAAGTGCCAAAACTTTTACTCCATCCCCATGTTTTTTTACGTGTTCATTGATCGGAGAATCTGATTTTAATCCTGTAGTAAGAACCAATCTGATTTTTCCCTGTTGCAGAACATAAGAAGCACGATCTCTTACTCCTGTTTCAGGACCAGCGTAAGCTACAGACTGGAAACCAAAAGCGGTTTTGTAATAATGAGCAGCCTGTTTAGCATTTCCTACATAAAACTCAATGTAATCCGTACCGTTAATCGGTAAAAAATTCTCTGCTTGAGCAATTTTTTCGGCAAATGTAAGTGTTGACATATTTTCTATTTTTACTTTTATTTATAGTGTGCAAATTACGAAATTCCCTGAAATATTTAAAACCGAAGCAAACAACCGTTAGTTAAAGTTTTAATAAAATGTTCGGGAGTTGTTTAAAATGCAAAAAGCACTCTTGTAAAAGATTATTTAGAGTTCAATTTAATGTTTAAATCTTTCGAAAGCGGCTCTTTCCAGCATTTCCCGATCATCAGGATGCGCAATGCTGATCAGTTCCTGAGCTCTTTGTCGTAAGTTTTTCCCGTATAGATAAGCCGTTCCATATTCAGTAACCACGTAATGAATGTGACCTCTCGTTGTAACAACTCCGGCTCCCTGTTTCAGATAAGGAACAATTCTGGAAATTCCCTTTTTAGTTCTTGAAGTAATGGCAATAATAGGTTTTCCGTCTTCACTTAATGCCGCTCCTCTCATAAAATCCATTTGTCCGCCGATTCCGCTGTACTGCATGGTTCCTATAGAATCTGCACAAACCTGGCCCGTAAGATCTATTTCGATGGCAGAATTAATAGCCACCATTTTTTTGTTTCTCATGATATTAATTGGAAAATTCACAGTACTTACATCATCAAATGAAAAAACCGTATTGTCATCTACATAATCGTATAATTTTCTTGTTCCGAAACAAAAGCTGGTAATCGTTTTATTGTCATTATAGCCTTTGTATTTATTGTTGATGACATCATTTTGGATCAAATCAATCACTCCGTCACTCAACATTTCAGTATGAATACCCAGATCTTTATGATTTCCTAGGCATTTTAAAACCGCATCAGGAATTGTTCCTATTCCCATTTGCAGCGTAGACTTATCTTCAATCAGTTCTGCCACATTTTTCCCGACTTCCATTTCTTCAGGCCCCACTTTTGAACCATAATCCACTGTCGGAAGCTCTTCTTCATGCCATACCAGTTTATGAATTCTGTTTACATGGATCATTCCGTCACCGTGAGTTCTGGGCATCAACGGATTGACGATTGCCACAATGGTTTTTGCGGTGTCTACAGCGGCTCTCGCAATATCTACTGATGTTCCTAAAGTACAAAAGCCATGTTTATCCGGGGGAGAAACCGTGATCATAGCTACATCCAAAGGCAGAATATTTTTTCTGAATAAAATAGGAATTTCACTTAAAAAGACAGGTACAAAATCTCCACGATCAGAATTTACGGCACCTCGCACCGGCGTTGAAACGAAAAGAGAATTGATGAAAAAGCTGTCTTTATATTCCGGTTTTGCAATTTCAACATTTCCCTGTTGGGTAATCGAAACCATTTCCACATTGGAAAGGCGGTGAGATTGTCTTGCCAGTTCGTCAATTAAATGATTGGGGGTACATGCACTTCCGTGAAAAAATACCCTGTTTCCGCTTTTTACGGTATATACAGCTTCTTCGGCACTTATATAGTTGTACATAATAGTAATATTTTATGATGTTGTTGAATGATTTATTGTGAATTAAAAAGTACGCTTTTTTCAAAGATAATTCATATCATTTTTACTTGGCTTAAATTTTACGGACTGGTCACGAGACTTTTATCATGTTGAATAAAATTAATAAAAAACAGGCAAACAAAAAAGACCAAGTGTGTTACACCTAGTCTTTTATATTTTATTTTAAAACTAATTAATTTAAAACTTCTGTGGCAGTTTCCTTCTTCATGCTTCCCGTTTGTGAGAACCTTAAATGCCAGCTGAAAGATTCTTCCAGAAGATGTGGAGTATGTCCTCCTCTTTCACAGGCGCGGTCAAAATAAGACTGCAGTTCTTCTTTATAATCCGGATGAACACAATTATCAATGATCTTCTGGGCTCTTTCTCTCGGAGCGAGTCCACGTAAATCGGCTAAACCTATATCGGTTACCAGAATATCAACATCGTGTTCTGTGTGATCGGTATGAGAAACCATTGGCAGAACGTGTGAAATTTTATTTTCTTTAGAAGCAGCCTGAGTTACGAAAATACTTAAGTAAGCATTTCTGGCAAAGTCACCCGAACCACCAATACCGTTCATGATTTTTGTTCCTCCGATATGCGTAGAATTTACATTTCCGTAAATATCAAATTCTATAGCCGTATTGATGGCAATTACACCCAGTCTTCTGATCAGTCCCGGTGTATTGGAGATATTTTGAGGTCTTAAAACAAATTTCTCTCTGTATTTTCCAAGATTTCCAAACACCCGGTCATAGCAGTCTTTAGAAACCGTTACTGAAGATGCTGAAGCAAAACTTAATTTTCCTGCATCAATCAGATCAAAAGTACTGTCCTGTAATACTTCTGAAAACATGGTTAAATCATAAAAGTTACTGTCTTTAAACCCAGTAAGAACCGCATTGGCTACTTTACCGATTCCTGCCTGAAGAGGAAGAAGTCTGTCTGTAAGTCTGCCTAAACGAACTTCATTTTCAAAAAACTCAATGATATGTTTTGCAATGGCTGTTGTTTTTGTATCTGGTTCAGCAATATCGGCAGGGCTGTCTTTAAGATTGGTAAAAACAATCGCTTCAATTTTTTCAGGATCTACCGGAATACTTTTTCTTCCGATTTTATTCCATGGTGCAACAATAGGAATTACATTTCTGTACGGATAATCTTCCGCCTGATAAATATCGTGAATTCCGTATACTTCTTCGGGAACTTCTGTATTGATCTCAATGATTATTTTTTTAGCCAAAGCAGCAAAAGTTACCGAATTTCCTACGGAGGTTGTCGGGACAATACTTCCGTCTCTTTCAATATAAGCAGCTTCAATTACGGCAACATCAATGTTTTGTAAATTTTTGGTGTGAAGAAGCTCTGCACTTTCACTTAAATGCTGATCGATGAAAAGAATTTCACCTTTGTTGATTTTATTTCTGAGAATAGGGTCTACCTGAAACGGCATCCTTTTTTTTACGACATTGGCTTCTGCGAGCTTTCCGTCTGTTCCGTGTCCTAAAGAGGCCCCGGTCATTAAGGTAATTTTCAGATCTTCGGTTTTGCCTTTTTCAGCCAGTGCAGCTAAAATAGCCTTGCTGTCTCCGGCTTTTGTAAAACCGCTGGATCCTACTACCATGCCATCTTTAATGATATTGACGGCATTTTCTACTGTGGTTACTTTCTTGTGTAGACTTTCTAGTCTGATTCTTTCTAACATTTACTCTTTATTTGATTTTATCCACCCATTATTCCATGTTGTAGTATAAAATAAAGGATGATAAAATGTTAATCCTAATCTTACAAATTTACAAAAAAAAGATGCTTTAAACAGTTGTTTAAGGCATCTTTTATATTTATTTCATAATTCTTTTTATAACCTTTAAAAAAGGAAATTTTTATTCCTCCAGCCAGGAAGTTTTGTATGAAGGGTCTTCCACTTTCAAAGCTTCCTCCGTAAGTTTTAACGGGCGGAAAGGATCTACCATTACTGCGTATTCTTCTGTGAATTTTTTACCGATACTTCTTTCCATTGCTCCAGGATGAGGCCCGTGTACAATTCCTCCTGGGTGAAGCGTAAAGTCCATTAAATCAATATGATTACGGCTCATGAAATCACCTTCTGTATAGAATAATACCTCATCAGAATCAATGTTGGAATGATTATAAGGTGCGGGAATTGCCTGCGGATGATAATCGTACATTCTGGCGCAGAACGAACACACAACAAAATTATGCGCTTCAAACGTCTGGTGAACTGGAGGCGGTTGGTGAATTCTTCCCGTAATCGGTTCAAAGTTTTTAATATTGAATTTATAAGGATAAAAATATCCGTCCCAACCTACTACATCAAACGGATGCGTTGCGTAGATGAAATCCGTGATCTGATTTTCCTTTTTTACTTTAATTAAAAATTCCCCCTTTTCGTCTTTTGGCTCAACAAAAGTAGGAGTGATGATATCTCTTTCGCAAAACGGAGAATGTTCCAACAATTGGCCAAATTCATTTCTGTATCTCTTCGGAGTATAAATCGGAGAATGGCTTTCTACCACAAAGAAAACGGTGTCGTCAGAATGCAGTTCAACCTGATAAATGGTTCCTCTTGGGATAATTAAGTAATCACCAACAGAAAATTCAAGGTTTCCAACAAAAGTTTTTAAAATCCCGCTTCCGCTGTGAGCGTATAAAAGCTCATCACATTCAGCATTTTTATAGAAATAATCCATCGATTTTCTTGGCTTCGACAATCCCATTTTCAGGTCATTGTTTACCATCAAAAACTTACGGCTGTCCAAGAAATCGTTTTCAGGAGTTACATTCATTCCTTTAAACATTCTTGGAGTTACGTTTTTCTCAACTGCGATTTTCGGTGCTACATCTTTCGGTTCGCCAATCGATTTGATCTGAGTCGGACGGTGAATGTGGTACAATAATGAAGAAATTCCATGAAAACCTTCGGTTCCGAAAAGCTGTTCATAGTAAAATTTATCTTCAGGAGATTTGAAAATCGTATGCCTTTTTTGTGGGATATTTCCCGACTGATGATATCTCATTTTACTTTTATATGTTGACTCTCAAATTTAATACTTTTTCATGAATCCGATTTAATATTATTTTTCATACATAGTTTTGTGATTGAAAAATAATTGTTAGCTTTGTCTAACAATTTTAATTTCATGAAGCAAATATTATTTTCTGCCCTTTTTTTTTCCGGTTATTGCTTTTCACAAGAAGCTGATAGTTTGCATATAAAACCATCAGAGAAAATGGATTCAGTTAAAATCTCAGACAGAAAAATCAAGACGAAGGACATTGATGATGTAGTGATTACCGGAACTATAAAACCAATAAGTAAGTCTAAAAGTCCGGTGGCTGTGGAAATTTATTCTCAAAAGTTTTTCCAGAAAAATCCTACGCCAAGTATTTTTGAAGCCATTTCTATGGTAAATGGAGTAAAGCCACAGCTAAACTGTTCGGTTTGTAATACAGGAGATATCCACATCAACGGATTAGAAGGTCCTTATACAATGATTTTAATTGACGGAATGCCAATTGTAAGTTCCCTTTCAACAGTTTACGGACTGAGTGGAATTCCCAACAGTTTAGTGGATAGAATTGAAGTTGTAAAAGGTCCTGCTTCTTCTATTTACGGCTCTGAAGCCATGGGAGGAGTTATTAATATCATTACAAAAAACGCTCTAACCGCTCCGAAATTAAGTGTAGACTTAATGACAACGACCTGGAGTGAAAATAATCTTGATCTTTCCACAAAATTTAATCTGGGTAAAAATGTAGCTTCATTATTAAGTTTAAATTATTTCAACTTTGAGAAAAGATTTGATTACAATAAAGATAATTTCACAGATGCAGCCCTACAAAACAGGATTTCTGTTTTTAATAAATGGAATTTTCAAAGAAAAGAAAACCGACTGGCGAGTTTTGCCCTGAGATATTTATATGAGGACCGTTTTGGAGGAGAAATGCAATGGAATAAATCGTATCGTGGAAGTGATGAGGTTTATGGAGAAAGTATTTATACGAATAGAGTAGAAGCTTTTGGGGTTTATCAGTGGCCGATGAAGGAAAATATAATCACTCAGTTTTCTTACAATTTTCATGATCAGAATTCCTTTTATGGAACCAATCCTTTTGTAGCGACACAGAAAGTAGCTTTTACACAAACTTATTGGGATAAAAAATTGGGAAACCATGATTTGATCTTGGGGGTGACTTTCAAGAAAACGTATTATGATGATAACACACCGGGAACGCTTTCTTCAGACGGTGTAACTAATGAGCCAATGAAATCACCGATTTTTGGAGCTTTTATTCAGGATCAATGGGAAATAAATGAAAAGAATACGCTGTTGTTAGGATACAGATTTGATTATGATAAAATCCATCATGCTGTACATTCACCACGTTTTGCCTGGAAGTTTTCTCCCAATCCTTACCATACATTGAGGCTCAACTTTGGGACGGGTTTCCGTGTGGTGAATTTATTTACGGAAGATCATGCTGCTTTGACAGGATCGCGTGAAGTTGTGATTAAATCAGATTTAAAGCCTGAAAAATCAATCAACGGAAATTTGAATTATGTCTGGAAAATTTCTGTTGGAGATAAGTTAATCAATCTGGATGCTTCAGCTTTTTATACTTATTTCAGTAATAAAATTGTCGGTGATTTTGATACTGATCCTGAGAAAATCATTTACGATAATCTTCACGGTTATGGAATTTCCAGAGGCGCTTCTCTGAATGTAGATTATACTTTTAATTTTCCTTTGAACATCAATTTGGGAGTCACTTATCTGGATGTGTATCAGAAATTTGACGGTGAAAATGAAAAATCCCAACAGCTTCATGCCCCAAAATGGAGTGGAACGTATAATTTGAGCTATAAATTCAGAAATAATTTAACCATAGATTTTACAGGGCAGTTCTACGGACCGATGAGGTTACCAGTTTTGCCGAATGATTACCGCCCTGAATATTCTCCGTTTTATTCTTTGGCAAATATTCAGGTTTCGAAGAGTTTCAAATCTGGATTTGAGGTGTATTGCGGAATTAAAAATCTGTTCAATTTCACTCCGAAAAATCCTTTGATGCGACCGTTTGATCCGTTTGATAAAAATGTTGATGACCCGATCAGTAATCCTTATCATTATACTTTTGATACGACTTACGGATACGCTCCGATGCAGAAAATACGAGGATTCTTGGGAGTAAAATATACTTTAAAATAATTAAAGTGTTGAAGATTTTAACGCAAAGATTGATATTATAAAATTAAAGAAAATTAAAACTTTGCGTTTAAAATAGTATTTCCAAAATCATAAAATTAAAACGAATAAAGTGAAATTTTCAGCAATATTTTTATTTTTAATGTTGGTGCCCTGTTTTTGTCTCTCGCAGATGAAGACGGGCACTTTTTCGGAATTGGAAATTCAGCAGAAAGAAAATCCAAAGCCGATTATTATTCATATGTACACAAGTTGGTGTTCAGTTTGTAAAATCGAATCTTTTCAATTGAATAAGGATAAACAGTTGGTTCAACTGATCAATAAGAATTTTTACCTGATTAGTTTTAATCCGGAAAAAATGAAAGAAAAGATCAGCTTTCAGGGAAGAGAGTTTAATTACTTACCCAATGGAAATTCAGGAATTCATGAATTGGCTTTAGCGTTATCAAAAAATAAAAACCAGCCTGTATATCCGTTGTGGATTATTTTAGATCAAAATCAGCGTTTGATAGAATATCATGAAGGTTTATTTAACCCGGAAGAAATGAAACGCAAACTTGAAAATATTTTAAATTTTTAATCCCCACAGATTATATAAAAAAACTGCGGGAAGATTTTGTTATTATTTTTCAGCATCAATCAATATGGCTAATTGGATGCAGGGTTCTTCAGAACGGTTACTCCATGCATGATTGGTTCCTCTTTGGATCACAATATCTCCGGCTTTAAGCAGTGTTTCTCCTTCTTCCATTATTAAATATAATTCTCCGGAGAGAATAATGATATAATCCAATGTCTGCGTCTTATGCATCATCGGGTGAGGCTTTCCTGCTTCTATTTCAACGCCTAAATCTTTATCCGGTGGAATAGAAACGTAACGGAAATAAGTTCCGTTTTTCGGAGTCTGCGGATATCCTGTGTTGGGAATTGGAGTTTCAAAATCTAAACTTGCAGGCATTTGCTGGGTATTCCAAAGATCAGAAATGATTAAGTCCGGAAAATGTTCTATGGCATTTTTTACCGTTTCATCTTCTATGATTACAGATTTTCCATCTTTAATTCCTGTTACAATTCTTCTAGGTATTTTATTCATGAGTCATAATTAATTTATTGCCTTGGGTCTGATAGTTTTTTAGCAGAGAATGTACTGTCAGTACAGTTTCCTTAGAAAGACTTCCTACGGTTCTGTAATTGGGAGGAGTGATATTTCCGTTTTCTATCAGTCTGGAAATCTCTTCTAAGCCTTTTTTATAGTATTGATAATCATTGTTCATCGAATAGGAATAATTTGAAATATTCATGATCACGGTTCCTTTATTGAAAAGCATTTCATAGGCATCTTTTGTAATAAAAGCTGTAACATTCACATAGGTTCCGTTGATTTTTAAAATATCTGCAGTAATCTCGGATATATAGTTTCCGACAAGATCGACTCCAAAGTCAAAAGGTTGATTGTTATTGGCTTTTAAAAGATTCATTCTAAGATTTTCTTCTTTGTAATTAACAATCTGATGATCTTCTAAACCAATTTCCATTAAAATATCCCTGTTTTCTTTACTACCTGCTGTTGCAACAATATTTTTAAAACCATTTGCAACGAATAGCTTAGTCAAAAAAGATCCGACTCCGCCTGCAGCGCCTGTAATAAGAATTGTGTCTTTTGGGTTTATATTTAATCTTTTAAAAATTTGAAGTGCAGTTAATCCGACAGATGGAATAGCAGCAGCTTGTTCGAAAGATATATTTTGAGGCTTTAGAGCAACAATTGCTGCTGGAACAGCAATAAATTCAGCATATGTTCCATTACTTCCCATTGAGCCGCTTCCGCAAAATACTTCATCACCTATTTGAAATCCTGAAACATGATCTCCTTTTTCAGCAATAACCCCGGAAAGTTCACGACCCAAAATCAGTGAGCTGATTAATTTTCTTTCCAGCTCATTTTCCAACATTTGATAATCAATCGGATTGAAACCACTGGCTTTAATCTGAATTAAAACTTCATTATCCTTAATGGAAGGCTTTTCAGTAAAACCGTCTTCGAGTTGGAAGTTTTCGTTTAAAATAACAGCTTTCATAACGTTAATTTGAGACAAATGTAAAAATAGAATAGTTTATATTTGCTACTAGTTAACTAGTGGTAACTAGTAACTCTAAAGTAACTATTATGGCAAACATTATCGAAAACGGAATAGAAAGACCCGCAACCTGTACCGAAGAATTATTCGCAATGCGTGATAGTCTGGATGTTCTGGGCGGAAAATGGAAATTGATGATTTTACGATATTTAACAAACCGAACCGACCAGCAGATTCATTTTAAAAAACTGGAAAGAGGAATTGAAGGAATTTCGGCTAAAATGCTGAGCAAAGAACTGAAAGAGTTGGAAATGAATTTGTTAATTACCAGAACCATTCAGGATACAAAACCAATAACGGTAACATACGCGGTGACGGAATATGGAAAATCTGTTTTTCCTGTCACGGAAACTTTAGTCAACTGGGGATTGATTCATCGGGAAAAGATTAAGGATTCGATGAGTTCTTAACCTTTAAAGTGAATATTATTTCAGCAAAACCGCTACAATCGCTAAAATTGCCGGCAAAGCCTGAACAAAAAAGATTTTCTTTGTTGCGGAAACGGCACCGTAAATTCCGGCTACTATAACGCATCCTAAGAAAAATAAAGCGACATTCGTTTGCCATTTCGGATCTTCAATCAGGAAAGACCAGATTAATCCGGCTGCTAAAAAACCATTGTATAAACCTTGGTTAGCTGCTAAACCTTTTGTGGGCTTAAACATTTCCGCTGGTAAAGCTTTTTTAAAGACTTCTTTTCCTTTGGTTTCCCATGCAAACATTTCCATCCATAAAATATAAAGATGTTCAATGGCTACTACTGCGATTAGGATTTTGGCTACTATTTCCATGATTTACTGTTTTGTCTTTGTAAAACTAAAAAAATAAAGTTAAGTTTGATTATACAATTTCAATAATGGAGACTTTTAAACAACATTTAGATAAATTCATTACCATTGATGACGAAGAGTTTGCTTCGGTGTTTTCATTCTTTCAGGAATTGGAAGTGAAGAAAAAGCAAGATCTGATGTTGAATAGTGAAGTTTGCAGATCTATGTATTTTGTTGCTAAAGGCTGCCTCCGAAAATTTTTCGTCAATGAAAAAGGGATAGAACAGACTACCGAATTCGCTATTGAAAATTGGTGGATCACCGATACTTTTGCCTATGAAAGACAGGTAAAATCAGAATTTTGTATTCAGGCGGTTGAACGCTCTACAGTCTTAATGATAGATCTTCAGACACAGGAAAAATTACTCAAGAAACATCCCATTATGGAACGTTATTTCAGAATGGTATATCAACGGGCTTATGCAGCTTCGGAAAGAAGAATCCGTTATTTATATGAAATGTCCAGAGAAGAATTGTATGTGCATTTCAGTACACAATATCCTTGGTTTATTCAAAGAATTCCTCAATATTTGATTGCTTCGTTTTTAGGTTTTACACCGGAATATTTAAGCGAAATAAGAGCAAAATTACGTTCTTAAACCAGTTTAAGATTTTTACAGACTGCAAATAGGAACTTTGTCTCAGAAATTTAAAACAAAATATTATGAGGGCAAGATTCGACATGGCAACAACTGATAAAGCTGCCTACAAAGCAATGTTTGGACTGGAAGGCTATCTTCAGACTATCTCTTTAAACTCCATTCAGAAAGAATTAATTAAAATCAGAGCTTCACAGATTAACGGGTGTGCTTTCTGTTTGGATATGCATACAAAAGATGCTATGAAATATGGGGAAACTCCTCAGAGAATCTATCTTTTGAATGCATGGAGAGAAGCATTGGAATTATATACGGAAGAAGAACAGGTGCTTTTGGCAATGACTGAAGAGATCACGTTGATCAGTCAAAAAGGATTAACTGACGAAACGTATGACAAAGCAAAACAGCTTTTTGATGAAAGTCAAATCGCTCAAATCATCATGGCAATTATTACGATCAATGCATGGAACAGAATTGCGATAAGTACGCATATGCCGATTGCGAAATAACGGGCATTATTTATAAAAAACGCTTCTCAATTTTGAGAAGCGTTTTTTTCTGAATTGTAACTAAACCTCTTTCAAAGCAGTATTAATAGAATCCAACTCTTCCTGAGATAAATCTAAAGACATTGCTTTTGCATTTTCAATCGCTTGTTGGGCATTTCTTGCTCCTGCTAAAACTACTGTAATGGCCGGCTGTAAAGTTGCCCATCTCAAAACCAACTGAGAAATCGTTGCTCCTTTTTCCTGGGCAATCGGTTCGATCTTGTCTAAGAAACTTTTCACTTTTGGTAAGTCAAATTGTGAAAAATAACCGTTTCTGTGATCGTTTTCTTTTAGCTGGGTTTCTTTGAAATATTTTCCTGTCAAAAGACCTCTTTCCATCGGACTGTATACAATAATTCCTGAATTATTTTCTAAAGAGTAAGGAACCAGATCATTTTCAATAGCTCGGTTCAGCATACTGTAAGAAACCTGATTGCTGGCTAATTTCAGCGTTTTATCAGCTTCTTCCATTTGCTCAACGGAGTAGTTACTCACTCCTGCAGCTCTTATTTTTCCTTGTTGAATTAATAGCTCTAAAGTTTCCATGGTTTCGCTGATCGGTGTTGTAGAATCCGGCCAGTGCAACTGTAAAAGATCGATGTAGTCTGTTCCCAGTCTTTTTAAACTTTCTTCAACTTCTTTGATAATGTTTTCTTTGGATGCGAATTTATAAACAGGAATTTTTTCGCCGTCTTTTTCCGCATCAAAGAAAAAATCTCCTTTACTATTATTACTTCCGTCCCAGACCAATCCGAATTTTGTCAATAACTGAATTTTCGAACGGTCTTTTCCTTTGATCGCTTCCCCAATCATTTCTTCGCTCAGCCCAAAACCGTAAAAAGGAGCGGTATCAATTGAAGTAACTCCATGATCTAGAGAAGCGTGGATTGAATGTATGGAATCTTGTTTCTCATTTCCTCCCCACATATTTCCACCGATGGCAAAAGCTCCGTGAGTAATCACTGAAAGTTCCAGATCAGTGTTTCCTAATTTTCTATATTCCATTTTCTTATTTAAATTTTGATTGCAAAGTTTTTAGCTTTGAAATGATTGAAAATATTCTCAGTTTTGTCATTCTGACGAAGGAAGAATCTAGGCTGTTTTACTAGAGATTCTTCACTTCGCTTTGCTTCGTTCAGAATGACAGAAGAAGTCATTATAATAAGTGACAATTTCAAACGATTAACTAAAAACTTTAATGAGTTTATTTTTTTAGTTCTTTTAAAATGGCTTCGCCAACACTTTTTGCAGACTGCGGATTCTGTCCTGTAATCACGCGTTGATCTGTTACTACATGGTTCTGCCAAAGTCCTGATTTCTCAAATTTTGCTCCTCTTTCTTTTAATTGATCTTCCAGAAGAAACGGCACCACATTCGTTAATTTTACTTCGGATTCTTCTTCATTGGTAAAAGCATTGATTTTTTTACCATCTACTAAATATTTACCGTTATTCAGTTTGATATTGACCAAACCTGCAGGACCATGACAAACTCCGGCTACAATTCCTCCGTTTTCATAAATTTTTGAAGCAATGGCAGCGAGTTCTGTGTTGTCAGCAAAATCCCACATTGCACCATGTCCTCCCGCATAAAAGATGGTAGAGTAGTCATTTGGATTTACTTGAGAGGGCGTCAGAGAATGATCGATCTTGTTTTTGTATTCTTTATTTTCCCAGAATTCTTTGTTTACCGGATCTTTCAAATCGAATCCGTCAACAGGAGGAGTTCCGCCTTTCGGACTTACAAAATCTATTTCGTATCCCGCTTTGTGAAGAACTTCCCACGGATGAGAAACTTCACCAAGATAATATCCCGTCTCCTGACCTGTATCTCCTTTTTTGTCGTGACTGGTAACGACAAATAAAATTTTCTTTTTCATATTTTTAGATTTTTTGGTTTGTGCCTGAATGAATCCTATCGTGAAAATTGAAAAGATAAGTAATGCTAATTTTTTCATAAATGTTTTAAGTTAACCATTAAGTTTCTTTTAAGAAGTTTAGAATATTAAGATTTAGTTCTGCTTTAAAAAAGGGATCGTAAAATTTACTGATGCTTAATGGATCTTAACTTCTAAATTTCCTTAATGGTTTAAGTTTTATTTTAATGATTATATAATTTCAGTTAAATAAATCTGTGGTTTTTCCTGCAATTTTTCATCAATCAAAGCTCCGAAAGCCTGAATATAAGACTGCTGATTGTGTTGTGCCAATCCTTCTTCACTTTTCCAGATTTCATAAAAAATAAACTGGTTTTTATCTTCAATTCCCTGATGAAGCGTATACAATTCATTAGCTTCCTCTTTCACGGTTTCTTTCACCATATTCTGAAGAACTTCCAATACTTCGTTTCTGTGTTCTTCTTTTGCTTTAATGATTGCTGTAAGATAGATTTTCATAATTAAATAAAATTTTCAATTGAATGATGTTGAGGTTTCCAGTTCAGCTCTGTTCTTGCTTTATCGGCATTGCATAAACTATTGGATGCAAACCCAAAATATCCTCCTGCAGGACCAAACGTATTGACCGCTTCCTGAACGGTTACTGATTGTGCGGGCTGTAAATTGAATCGTTCACTTATTTTTTCTGCCAGATTTTTGATGGTTGAGGAACCGTTTTCAGCATAGTATATAGATCCGGCTTTTGCTTTTTCCAGTGCAAGTACATACAAATCAGCAAGATCTTCAATATGAATGTTGGACCAAATATTTTCTCCTTTTCCAAAATAGACTCCAAATCCTTTTTCCTTGGAAAAATTAATCAGAGCAGGAAGCTGTATACTGTTTTTCTTAATTCCTAAGCCTTCTCCATATACCATCGTAGGAACAATAACGATGCTTCTTATGTTTTTTTTAGCAGCCTGAAGGATATGTTGATTAATAAGGACTCTGGAAGCCATTTCCAGTCTCGGCTGTAAAGGAATGTCTTCTGTAAAAATAAAATTGCTTTTTTCTCCATTTTCTTTTCCTCCGAAAATTGCCGATCCTGAAGTGAAAATAAATGTTTTTCCGCTTCCTTCAAGGGCATTTACAATACTGTCTGCAACATAGGCATCATCTGCAGAATCTGCATTATGAATAACAGCATCTGCATTGGAAATAGCATTCCGGAGAACAGTTTCATCATGAATATTACCTACGATCGTCTCAATTCCTGCAGCTTCCAGCTCTTTAGCTTGCACATTGTTTCGGATCAATCCAATTACCTGATAGTTTTTATCCAGTAATTTTTTGGCTACAGTTCCACCGATATATCCGGTAATCCCTGTAATAAGTATCTTCTTCATAAGATTAAAGATTAAACCAATTGGGTTGTAAACTCTTTTTCGAAAACTGCGGTAAGGTGTTCTCTGTAAAGCTTCATATCACGTTCGATGTTTGCATTTTTTTCCACATCATGGAAGTGGAAGCTTTCCATTTTTTCTAATGAAACAAAAGCGTTCATTCTATGGAATCCAAATAATGGTCCATTATCCACACTTGTTTCGTTAAAGAATTCTCCGGGAAGTGTAAAAGCCGTTTCAGGAGCATTCCAGCTTGTGGTCAGCATGTATTTTCTTCCCTTCAGCATTCCGCCTGTTCCGTAATTGATTTTCGGATTGTCGGCAGTTCTTCCGTCGCTCATGTAAATTCCTTTAGCGTGACCAGCTGTGAAGACTTCATCAATATATTTTTTCAAACCGTTTGGCAACTGAAACCACCAGATTGGAGTGTGATAAATAATATAATCCGCCCACACGAATTTCTCTACCTCTTCATTTTTATCGTAATTTGCACTTACGTTAGTAATTTTCACTTCTACATTTCCAAAGTTTTTGAGCACTTCCAATGTGTTTTCTGCGATTGTCTGATTATATTTTCCTCCAGAATGTCCGAAGTTCTGTCCACCGTTGATGATTAATACTTTTTTCATTGTTTTATGATTGTTTAAATTTTATGATGCAAAGTTAGGATGGACTGTTCTATAATAAAAATAATATAAATTATAGTTAATTATTATAAAAATGATAGTTTGTTAATGGTAATAATTTCGATTATTTCTGCTAATGCAAAATTTCTAATTGATAGATTCGATCATATTGAATATTATTAATCTGATTATTTATTAATTTTGTATCAGAATATTAATAAATAAAGTCATGGTCAATTTGGAATGGTACCGAACTTTTAAAGCGATTTATAAAACCGGAACTTTGACGGGCGCTGCAGATTCTCTGTTTATTTCGCAACCCGGAGTGAGTTTACATTTAAGCTCTCTGGAAGCGTATGTAGGATATAAGTTATTCGACAGAACCGGACGGAAAATGATTCCTACAGAAAGAGGAAAAGTTTTATTCAATGCGATTTCTGAACCTTTAACAAAGTTGGAAGATGTTGAGAAAAACTTTCAGAAATCTACTGAAAAGCATACTCCGACCATTAGTGTAGGCATGTGTTTTGAGACTTTTCAGACGACTTTGGAGCAATATGTTTCTACATTGCCTTTTAATTTAATCATCAGTTTTGGCGAATATCCTGAAATGTTGGAGCAGTTGGATAAGGGGATTTTAGACCTGATTATTACCCCGAAGAGAGGAACGTCTCCTAATATTGTGCATGAAGCATTTTCTTCCGAACAGATTATTTTGGTAGGTGGAAAAAATATAGACACAGAAAGCTTTAATGAAGTAGTGAGAACTAAAGGTCCGGAGTATATTGAAGAATGGCTGAAACAGGAGAAATGGTACGGAACAACCGGTGATATGGAACATCTTTTCCAGTTCTGGATCCTGAATTTTGGACATAAGCCGAATTTCCGGCCGAATTATATTGTTCCAAATTTGAACTCCATCATTAGATGTTTGAAAGGTGGGACTGGATTAGCTGTTGTCCCTAATTTTTTATGTAAAAATGAACTTGAGAACGAGGAGATAAAATTAATTTGGGAAGGCGAAAAAAAACTGGAAAATACGCTGTACTTCGGATGCAGAAAGAAAACCAATTATCAGGATGAAATTGACCATATTAAAGGCTTATTCAGAAAAATGATGAGTAAGGATGAAGCTCTGGCTGTTTAAAATTTATTTTGACGTGGTAAATAGTATTAAAGTAAAATTGGTAGGCGAAAGTTTTGAATTTTTATCGCAAATTTGTTTGATTCTAATTGTAAAAATAAACCAGGAATTATGGCACAAAAAATATACACAGGGCAACCTGTAATTATGTTAAATAATGGAGTGGATATTCCGGCTTTAGGCTTTGGAGTATGGCAGATGGAAGATTTGAAGGAATGTGAAAATGCTGTGATCAAAGCTATTGAAGTGGGATATCGAATGATCGATACGGCTTCGATTTATCTAAATGAGACAGCAGTTGGAAACGCAATTAAAAACAGCGGAATAAACAGAGAGGATTTGTTTGTAACTTCCAAGCTTTGGGTTCAGGATATTGCTTATGATAAGGCAAAAGGTGCTTTTCAGAGAACTTTGGACAGGTTGCAGCTGGAGTATTTGGATCTGTACCTTATTCACTGGCCGTATGGGGATTTTATAGGAGCATGGAAAGCGATGGAAGAGCTGTATCATGAAGGGAAAATAAAGGCGATCGGAGTTTGTAATTTTCCTGTTGAAAAAATAGAGGAATTAAAAGCCAATTCTACGGTTCTTCCGGTAATTAATCAGATTGAGCTGCATCCTCTTTTCCAGCAGAAAGAACTTCAGATGTACAACAGAGAAAATAATATCGTTACACAGCCCTGGAGTCCGCTTGGAAACGGAAATGCAGGATTGCTGGATAATTCTGAACTAAAGGCTATTGCTGAGAAATATGGGAAAACAGTTGCCCAGGTAATTTTGAGATGGCATCTGCAGGAAGGTTTTTGCGTGATCCCAAAATCTGTAACGCCTTCCAGAATTGAGGAAAATTTCAACGTTTTTGATTTTGAACTGACGGAAGATGAAATGAATATAGTCCGTTCTTTAGATACAGGAAAAAGACTGTTCTTTGATCCGAAAGATCCAGCCTGGGAAAAGAAAATGCTGAATGCTTTCGCGGATATTTAATTTAAAAACAGAGATTTATCATACAAGAAGCAATTTTTTATTGCTTCTTTTTTTATTACCTTTATTTAAGTTATAAGTAAACAAATGCTATGTTTTGGCCGGGAAAAATCAGTGAAAAACTTAATATACAATATCCTGTTATTCAGGCTCCGATGTTTGGAGTCAGTACACCGGAAATGGCGGCAGCTGCAAATAGAGCATCCTGTTTAGGTTCTCTGGCTATTGCGGATCTTTCCGGTGATAGCTCTGTTCAATTCATCAGAGAAACTAAAACATTGACTGATCAGCCTTTTGCTGTAAACATTTTTGTGCATAAGATTCCTGAGATTACCGATGCCTTGAAAGATCAATATGGGAAAACCAAGAAATTTCTTGAGGATTTTGCCGGGAAAAATGAAATTGAAGTACATCTTCCTGATCTGAGTGAAATAAAAATCAATACGTATCATGAGCAAATAGATGCTGCTATTGAAGAACAATGTAAGATTGTAAGTTTTACTTTCGGAAATATTGACGAGAAGAGTATCCAGAAATTAAAAGAAAACGGAGTGGTTTTAATAGGAACGTGTACTTCTGTAGAAGAGGCTGTAGAATTGGAAAAGTCAGGAATTGATCTAATTTGTGTCCAGGGAATAGAAGCAGGAGGTCACAGAGGAAGCTTTGAGGTGGAGAATATTCCGCAGATCGGAGGTTTTTCTTTGCTATCGCAGGTATACGATTCAGTGAGTGTCCCTTTGATCTATGCAGGGGGAATTTACAATGCGAGAACGATAATGGCAGCAGAAAACCTGGGAGCAGAAGGTTTTCAGGTAGGAAGTATTTTACTGGCTTCTCAGGAAAGTGCTTTACTGGATTTTGAAAAAGAAAGATTGGAAAAGGTTCGTGAGGAAGATGTTGTCTTGACGAAAAGCTTTTCGGGACGTTTTGCAAGAGGAATTAAAAATACATTTATCGAAACACTTGAAGACTCTGACTATATTTTGCCGTATCCTTATCAGAATAAACTGACGGGAGTTTTACGAAAAGCAGCTAGAAATAAGAAAAATACTGATTTTGTGAATCTTTGGTTGGGACAATCCATTCATCAGTACAGCAAAAGTTCAACAGAAGAAATACTGAAAAACCTTATTCTCAGTTGTGAATAATGATAAAAAAATCCTTTCATCGAAAATGAAAGGATTTTTTTATTATTTCGTCAAATCAAGTCCTCCGAAGTTACCCGAACTCATCATCAGGTAAACTCCCTGAGTTTTGTCGAGGGTTTCCCAATAAGCGTGAAGTTCTTCAGCATTGGTGAAAACTTTCAGATTTTCGTTTTTAAACTTTTCTTTAATTAATTCCGGGGAAATAGGTTCCATTCTTTTAATCTTTAAAGCATCTTCAGAATAGAATACGACTGCGTTATCCAAGCCATCCATGGCGTGATCATATTGCTCTAAAAATGCAGGATTCAGGCTTGAATACGTATGAAGCTCAAGGAAACCGTATTTTTTCTCATTTTTAAATTGTTCACAGAAAGCTTTTACAGCTGCTTTTACTTTACTTGGAGCATGAGCAAAATCTTTATAAAGTGTTCCTTTATCTTCTCTTTCTACCTTCTCCAGACGTTTTGAAGCTCCTTTGAAGCTCATAATGGCTTCATAAAAATCTTCATCCATAATGCCTAAAGTCTGGCAGATATGTCTTGCTCCTTCAAGGTTCAGTAAATTATGCGCTCCAAAAACAGAAAGAGGAACATCTCCCATTTCAGTTTTCAGGTAAACTTTTCCATTGCTGATCTCATATTCGGGAGTTCTGTAAGGGATTTTTCTGAAATAATTTTCAGCATTTTCCACCACTTTTACCACTTCGGGATCTTCTTCGTTATACACCAAAATTCCTCCGGGAGTAATGCTTGCCACGAATTTTCTGAACTGCTCAATATAATCATCAAATGTTTTGAAAACATTAATGTGATCCCATGCAATTCCACTCAGTAAAGCAATATTCGGTTGATATAATAAGAATTTCGAACGCAGATCAATAGGAGAGGAAAGATATTCATCACCTTCCAATACCATAAAATCGTTGTCCTGAGTAAGTTTCACCATACAATCGAAACCTTCCAGCTGAGCTCCTACCATGAAATCCACGTCTTTCTGGTGAAAGTTTAAAACATGGAGGATCATTGAAGTGATGGTAGTTTTTCCATGTGAACCCGCAATAACGACTCTGGTTTTATTTTTTGACTGTTCGTAAAGAAATTCAGGATATGAATAAATTTTTAAGCCCAGTTCTTTTGCTTTTGCCAATTCAGGATTGTCCTGATGCGCATGCATTCCAAGAATTACAGCATCAATATCGGAAGTGATTTTTTCAGGAAACCAGCCCATTTCTGCGGGTAAAATTCCTTTTTTCTCCAGTCTTGATTTTGAAGGTTCGAAAATGGCATCATCCGAACCTGTTACCTGGTATCCTTTATCTTTTAATGCAATGGCAAGATTGTGCATCGCGCTTCCTCCGATTGCTATGAAGTGGGTTTTCAATTGTATTTACTGTTTTTTTACATTATTATTAATGATTTCCTGAAAAGCAGCAGTGATGTTTGCCCAGTTCGTTTTGAAATTGGGCATGATGGAGCTTGCATCTGTTTTACTGCCTTCATTGGCTCCTTTCTTGATGTTAATAGAAGTGGCTATCCCATCATAAATTTTTTTATGATCTTCCTGTATTCTTCTGAAATTATTTTGAGAAAGGGTATTATCCAGTTTTTTTAAATCTTCATTGGTAAGGGCAAAGTTCTGACTGTACTTTTTTCCCTGTCCTTCAAATGAGTAATGTACATTATTTCCTTTAATCAGAAGATTTTCATAAACGGGAGCGATACCTCCGCTTTTTGAATAACTGATATCAAAGTCTGAATATACTTTCTGACTGTTGCAGGAAACCATAATTATCATGGTAAATATGATGGCTATTATTCTGCTCATATTAACTTGTTTTAATTATTTTAATTAGTAGAATTTTTTTGTTCCAGTTTTTTGGCTTTAAGCTCCTGATCATAAGTATGCAGCACATTAAAATCTTCTGTCTGTTCAATAGCAGTCATGATCTTCACTAAAATCTCCTGTGCATTTTCGTTATCATAATCTATATCCAGTGGTGCTTTAAATTCCATGGTAGGTTTTACACCCGTTACTTTTACTCTTAGTCCTTTTTTATCAAAAGCACGTCTGAATCCGTTTATTTTGATTGGAATTACAATAGGACGCTGGTTTTTGATCAATTTAGCCGTACCTTTTCTTCCCTGTGCAAATGCAGAAGTAGTACCTTGAGGAAAAGTTGCTACCCATCCGTTGTCAAGAGCTTTCATGATATTGTCAATTTCACTCATATCTACTAATCTGTTGACATTTTTACCTTCTGCTCTCCATGTTCTCTTTACGGTAACCGCACCTGCGATTTTAAAGATTTTAGGAAGAATTCCTTTATTCATGGTTTCTTCGGCAGCTACATAGTAGAAATCGATTTTAGGATTAAGCAGGTAGATAGGATTTTTAATAGTATTTAAATATCCGTTGTTTACCGCACAGAAAGCGTGGTACATTGCTGCTACATCAGCAAAATAAGTTTGGTGATTGGACACAAACAATACATTTGAATCTGGAAGATCAACAAGGTGTTCAGTACCTGTTATTTTTAATTTATTAAAACCGTTGAACCTTCTATAGGAAACAAATCCCAGAATAAATATGATTAACCTTTTTAAAAAATAAGGTGTACCGAATGCATCGGTGAAAATGTTTTTCTTCGCCATTTTTCAATTAAACACGGTATTGCAAAGTTACATTTTTTTCAGCAACTGGCTGAATTCACTTAAGATCATTGCTGTTGCGCCCCAGATGATATATCCGTTGAAATTAATGACCGGCACTTCATGTCCTCCTGCACTGGGTAAAGCCATAATTTCCGGCTGATCCGGCAGGTTCAAAAAAGAAACAATCGGAAATTCGATAACTTCTACAGCTTCAGTTTGCTGTAAAATAAAATCCGGGTCTTTCTTGGTGTATGAAATATATGGATATACATAAAAATTACTTGGTGGAATATAAATAGGAGACATTTCCCGGATGATTCTTAGATAATTTTTTTCAATTCCTATTTCCTCCGATGTTTCTCTTACCGCGGTTTCAGAAAAATCCTGATCCATTTCTTCACGCTTTCCTCCAGGTAAAGAAATTTGTCCGCTATGTCTGTCGTGTTCGTTAATCGTTCTTTGAATAAGTGGAAAATACCATTCGTTGTTTTTTAAATACAAAACGATATTAACTGCCGCAAACTTGGGGTTTTTGGATAAAACTTCTTCATACGTGAAAACAGGGCGGTAGGGCGGAGAGAAAACTCCATGCGCATGCTCTCCCGGTAAGGTTACACTCTTTATTTTTCGTAATAAATCTTTTCCAAAGCTCATACTTCAAATTTAGGAATATATCTTGAAGAAAAGAAGAGGCTTAACATTAATTAACCTCAATGATGTGTTTTGTATTGGTGTTTTTATTTCTTAATTAAAATTTTTGGATTGTGATTTACCGGGAAATTGACCGAATTGGCAATGAAACAGAATTCGTTAGCTTTTGTATGAAGTTCTTCAGCTTTTTCAATTTGGGTTTCATCTGTAATGGTGACGGTCGGGTTTAAAACAACTTCTGTAAAGTGACCGCTTCCTGTTGCTGTTTCTTCCATACTTCCTGTAGCATGGTCAATATAATCGGTAACGATAATACCCGCTTCGGAACAGAAATGAAGATACCAAAGCATATGACATGAAGATAAGGAAGACAACAGCATTTCCTCAGGATTGTATTTGGTTTTATCTCCACGAAATGCAGGATCTGAAGAGCCTTCAATTACAGGCTTGTTTTCTGCAGAAATGGTATGACTCCTTTCGTAATCACGATAATTGCTGGTCCCAAAGCCTTTATTTCCTGTCCATTCGATGGTGGTTTTGTAATGGTGGCGTTTCATTTTTTTATTTTGATAAAATTATTAATAAAAAAACCTCCAGAAAAACTGGAGGTTTTGAATTTTGTATTAATTAGAATATCCGATCAATTCTTCTTTTTTCGAATTGTAAATTCTGTATTCTAAATATTTAAAAGAATCTCTTGGGATGATGGTTACTTTCTTTTTATATTTTAAAAACCATTTCATCTGAATGCTCATGATGCCTTTCGTAAGATAAGCTTCCACAAAAGGATGTACGTGAAGGAATATTTTTCCTTTTTCCTTTTGCATGATGGATTTCAGAGCTTCACCCATTCTTTCTACAATCACGATCGGAGCAATGATTTCTCCGTCTTTGTTAGGGTTTTCTTCTTTGGTTTCGATCTGTTTTTCCGGACGGTTTCTTTGTCGGGTAATTTGTATCAGACCGAATTTACTTGGGGGAAGAATTTTGTGACGTGCTTTGTCACGCTTCATTTCCTCCTTAAGATGTTCGTACAGATCTTTTCTGTGCTCAGGATTGGTCATGTCGATGAAGTCGATCACGATGATTCCGCCCATATCGCGCAGACGAAGCTGTCTTGCGATTTCTGTGGCAGCCATTTTGTTTACATTCAGGGCATGTTCCTTATTGACAGCGGCTCCTGTTGTAATGTTGTTTCCTGAGTTTACATCGACTACGTGTAATGCTTCGGTATGTTCTATAACGAGATAAGCTCCTTTAGAACTTGGAATATTAACATGTTTTCCGAAACTCTGTTTCAGTTGTTTTTCAACATTGTAATATTCGAGAAGAGGAATGTGAGAATCGTGAAACTGGACAATGTTTTTTCTTTCAGGAGCGATTACTTCAAGGTAATTCTTCATTTCGCTTACCATCTGTTCATCATCACAAATGATGCTTACGAAATCCTGATTGAAATTGTCTCTTAATATCGCTGAAGCTTTATCATCTTCGCTTAAAACTCTTGACGGAACTTTATTTTTCTGAATATTTTTGAAAGTGCTTTCCCATTTCTGAATCAGCTGATTCATATCATTGTGTAGGTCTGCTACTTTTTTTCCCTCGGCTACTGTTCTTATGATAACACCGAAGCCTTCGGGTTTTATACTTTCAATAAGCGTTCTTAATCTTTCTTTTTCCTCAGAACTTTTTACTTTTTTGGAAATAGAAACTTTGTTATCGAAAGGAATGAGTACCAAAAAACGACCTGTCAGGGAAATCTGAGTAGAAATTCTGGGTCCTTTTGTTGAGATGGGCTCTTTGGTAATCTGAAGCAGAACAACATCATCTTTGGCGATTACTTTGTCTACCGTTCCGTTTTTGTCAATTTCGGGTTGTATCTCGAAATTTTTTAAGCTTGAAGAGTTTTGTTTTTTAGAAATACTGTCTCTTAAAAACTTTCTGTAGGTAAGGTATTGTGGTCCTAAATCTTGATAGTGCAGAAAAGCGTCTTTTTCGTATCCGATATTTACGAATGCTGCATTAAGATTTGGAGCCAGCTTTTTTACTTTTCCTATAAATAAATCTCCAACTATAAAATCACTTTTGTCCTCTTGCTCATGAAGTTCACATAGTCTTCCGTCTTCCAGCAGTGCAATCTTTGTAAGATCATCTTCATGCGAAACTATTAGTTCTTTCTTCATTTTGTTAAGATAAAATTGTTAAGATGTACTAAGGATATGTGTTTTTGTTATCAAATTAAAATAATATTTTAAATATATGAATTTGTTGTCAATATTATTCTATTTTGAAAAATAAATTAAGTCATATATAAAATCCTCAGAAATCTTATAGGGTTCAAAACAAAATATAGTCGGTGAATATTAAAATATTAAAAACACCAACTATATTATTATATTGTGAATCTCAAGAAAAAGAGATTATTTTTTCTTATGTCTGTTTGCTCTTCTTCTTTTCTTTCTTTTGTGAGTTGCAACCTTGTGTCTTTTTCTTTTCTTTCCGCTTGGCATAATTTTAATTTTTTAGTAACTAGTTAATATTCCGTTAAATTTTATTTTACTGCAACTTTGGTTTTTACTTTCTCAACAAAAGATTTTGAAGGTTTGAAAGCAGGAATGTTATGAGCCGGGATTTCAATTGCAGTATTTTTAGAAATGTTTCTACCCGTTTTAGCAGCTCTTGTTTTAATAATGAAAGAACCAAAACCTCTTAGATAAACATTATCCCCATTGTACATAGAAGTTCTAATCTCCTGCATAAAAGCTTCTACAACTTTCTGTGTTTCATTCTTTTCTGTTCCCAATTTATTTGAGATGGTGTTTACCAATTCTGCCTTTGTCATTTCCTTTTTAAATTTTAAATTTTAGGTGTGCAAATTTAGTTAAAAAAATTGAATACTAGCAAATTAGTGGTAAAATATTTTTAGATAATTGATTGAACGGGTATGTTTATTTTATGTTACTAATATATTAAGATATCTTTATGTACTCGAATTGTAGTACCCGTTTTCCACACAAAACCTGATCAGATGAAGCTTCGTTTTTAGTCCCAGCTTTTCCGTAAGACGGTTGATATAGGTATCAATCGTTCTGGTACTGAGATTGAGTTTTTCGCCAATTTCCTTATTGCTGAATCCCTCGTAGCAGAACTTCATAAGCTGAATTTCTGTGGGAGAAAGTTCTTCCTGACTTTTCTTTTGCCGGTTCATATATTCCTGTACCATAAGAGGCTGTTTTTGCCATTCCTGATAATAAGATTCATAATCAAAATTATTATCGGCAATTTTTCCTTTCACAATATTTTTGATGATATTGCTGTTTTTCTGGCAGTAATATATATTGGGAATCTTTGAAAGGATTTCGGCAATATCTTCCTGATACGTTCCGGAATACGTAATAATAGGAGTTTCATTATTTGTTCTCCGGATAAATTTTATGGCTTCAATTCCGCTGAGTACGGGCATGAACAGCTCTATAATGAAAACGTCTTCCTGCCGCCTATACGTTCTGTTGATAAGCTCATGACCATTGTTACAATCATTGATAAGCATGTTGAAAGGCGTTTCCAAAAGCGTCTTGATCATTATTTTTTTAAAATAAAAATCACTGTCTGCTATTGAGAAGCGAACTCTTTTATTTAAGATTTGGTTCATTTTAATATTTTAATATCGATTTGGTGTAGATATTTAAAATTTAAGTGGGTCTAATTTATAAAATTCTAATGAAACGGAAAATTAATATTCTCTAATGAGTGATTATGGGAATAAATTTTGTGTATTTTTATTTTTTTTAATAATTTCACCGTCCAAACAAATCACAAAATATGTCTTCGAATAGGGAGAAAAAATTAAACCAATCAGACGTCAGGATAGGCATTTGGAAATTTGTTCTATCTTTTCTTGTCTTATCAGGCATTTCCTTTATGTCTGTCTTCTTCTTTTTTAAAAGTTATAATCAGCAGCAGGAAGGAATTAGCGAAGAAGTTGATGCCTACCGTAAATTGCTTGAACGAAGCGACGCATTAAAAGCCAATGTAGACGATATCTATTATAAAATGGACCAGCTTGATATTAACAAGGTGGACAACGATATATTTCTTAGGAATTCTATATTAGAAAACGTAAGAGATGCCAGAAATATCATGGGAAAGGACAGTGCAGACAATTTTAAGCATTATGCCATTCTTATGAAACAAATCGGAAGTATGATTGATCTGAAAAATCAGATTATCATGGTAGAGCATCAGAAAGAGATGGCCCGCAGAGATATTGAAGAATGTCTGGGAAAAGTAGGAAGAGCAAACAATGAGCTGAGAATAGACCCTACCAGAAAGTTTACAGGAAGTAGAAGGCGAAGATAAAATAAGAGCTATGCAAGGACATATTACATTATCTAAAACAGAAAAACAGTATCAGTTCCTTTATCTCATACTGATGCTTTTGGCAGCACTTATATTTTTAGGGGTTATCTTTTTAAAAGATTTTCAATCTCCTTTTTCAGATGAAGATGTTATTTCGCTTCAAAATCTTGATGAAAAGGCAAAATTTGACCAGAAGCAGAAATACAGCTTCAAAATAATGGACAGTACTTACAGCCAGATTAACCGTCTTACGAACGAAAGACCGCAGGCTTTTGTAGAAAACAGTATCATATACGGAATCAATGATCTTACCAATTATTATGAAAGTGGTGATACCAAAATTCTGGATATAAGAAAAGATGCCTATCCGCAAATCGCTCTTTTTTATAAAATGTATTTTGATGATAAAAAAACGATTGCCACGGTAACTGAAGATATTGAGAAATTCAAAAAACAGTTTGAAGACTGTTCTATCGGGTTTAAAGAAAAGAAAAGCCAGCTGTTTCAGCGAAACAATGAACTAAAAGCGAGGACGCAGTAGAAATTCGCTAACCACACCACCACACAAAACCAAAAACACATCACAATATTAGAATATGAATTACTTTGAAAAGAACAAGAAGAATATTATCATTGGGGTTATTGCGACCTTACTTATAGCCGCTTTGGTTGCTCTATGGCTGCAGAAAAAAGTGATCCATTCCAATGATGATATAGTAGGACTGGTATATCCGTCTACACTAATGGTAGGAGATACTCTTCTATTTGAAGATAAAACTCAGTTTGCTAAAACCAAAAGATGGAGTTTTGGCGACGGGGCTACTTCAGATAAAAATAGCGGGATCCACTTTTACAACAAACCGGGCTATTATCAGGTCACTTTGATTATTGATAATAAATACTCAAAATCATTCCCTGTAATGGTGCGCTCCAGGGAAGTTGCCAAACCCAAAGACACTGCAAAAATCAGTACAACGATTGATGCCCAGTCTCAGGCAATGGTGTTTGAGAACGTACAGTTTCGTGCAATTTCTGATGCGAAACAATTTACATGGAAATTCGGAGAAACAGGCAACATAGATTCCAAAGAAAAATTTGCGACCTATTCCTATAAAAAACCGGGAGATTATGTAGTGACCTTATTTACGGATGAGAATATAGAACCGATCCTTCATCATATCAAAATTCTACCTGGTTATGATGCTTTGCAGGAAGATGTAACGGTTGAAGATATGTATGCCAAAATGGATAATGACTTTAAGTACCATCTGCAACAGATCGCTAACGGAAACAGCTTTAATATGCATTATAACTACTTATTAAAAAAATATCTTTGTAATAACGAAAATACAGTAGTGAAAGTGAATGACAGCAAGGTGAATAATTTTTATATGTACTGTGCAGGTCTTCAGTTTGATAAAAATAATGTAATACAGACTGTAAAGGTAAATTTTGATGATGCACAATCTTGTGTAACCAAAGTTGATATTACCCAAAGTAAATAAATAATCGTTCATTTCTACGAACAACACACACCAATCATAAAAGAAAATTAGGATGAAAAATAAATTTCCTCTAGCAGCATATTATATAGGTATTTCAGTATTGCTTACAAGTTGTCAGGTAAAATTACCTTCAAAAAAAACACCGGAACCGGAACATTATGGTCAGATAGACAATTCTCCAGTCGTAAACGGATTTCCTAAAAGATCAGCTCCGTGGATCGTGATTTCCGACAGGTCAAGAAATACAGCCTACTTAGATAAAAGTGATGAAAAATCATATAAAGAAGTTAAGTTTTTAGAACCTCTTATGGTTTTGAAACATAGAGATGGAATGGTAAAGGTAGCTGAATATGTTCCGGATGCTTTAATGAAAAAAGTTTCGTCAAAATCAATCAAAACATACGGCTGGATCCCGGAATCTGAATTGTTATTATGGAGCAATTCCTTAAAAAGCGAAAAAACAGGTTATCCTGTTAGGGTTGCCGTGGTTCCGAGCAATAGTGACGTGATAAGAAGTGCCGAAAGATATTATAAAAATGACTCCATTATGGTTTTCAACTCACCCAGCTTGATTGAGCAGGCGAATGTGAAAATTCCGAACGGGCAAATGGTGTATGTTTATAAGCAGGCAGAAAATAATAAAAGATTTTTAGTAGGAAAAAAACCTTCTATTGACATCGATAGTATCAACCAAGGATTGTACGGATGGGTAAGTTCCAATGTGATTTCAGCCTGGGGAGAAAGATCGGCTCTTAAAATGAAAAACCCTACAGGAATTACAGAAACAACTTTAGGAATTCACGAAGGATCTCCCGGAGGATCCAACGTAGAGAACAGAACAGCGATTTTGCTTACGGATGTAAATAAAAGAACTCCTTTGGAAAATATTTTCCCGGTTAATCTTCCTTTAGACACCGCTCCGACTCCAGATTCCAAAACAAAATATTTCACTAATATTTTAGATTACAGTAAAAACTACGTTTTCAATGTATTAGGAGAGCGTATAATTTTTGATCGTTACAGAGAAATTACTGAAAGAAATAAGAGAATAAATATTGTTTTTGCGCTGGATATAAGTGCTGCCAATGCTCCTTATACGCCTATTGTAAAATCTTTATTACAGGATTTACAGCTTAGATTTGAAAAACCTTCTTACTTCAATTCTGTGAAGTATGGTGCTGTTTTATACAAAAATAATTCTTGTGGTGATAATGTTGCTGCCTCAAACTTAAGCAATGATTACAGTAAGATAACGACATTTATCGATCAAAAAACTAATGAAATGAATTGCCCAAGTACAAGCAGTTATCAGCCGGTAAATGAAGGATTAATGGCTGCAGGTCGTCTTCTTGCAGATCGTCCTGATGAAACTAATATCATCATTACCATTGGAACTTCATCCAATCAGGGAGGAAATATGTATGGAGTCATCAATTCTATTACTCAGGCACAGGCAAGACTGATTATGTTCCAGACCAGCGCAAGGTCTTCAGATACTTATAATGATTTTGTATTAATGTCTGAAAATATAGTCACCAATACGGCAAAAAACATTGCGGAACTTAAAAAGCAAAATATTATTAATCAGAGCGATGTACTGACTAAAAATAACTTCAGCCTGGTAGAAAGTGAAGCTGGTTTCTTCTCATTAGATTATCCAAAACAAAGTATGTCTCAGGGATTTGTAATTTTTCCTAAAAAGGGAGATATTGCGACTCCGGGATTCTTAAAAAAAGCAGTAGACAGTCTGATTGCTCAGGTGACTTTAGATAATGAAACCATAGACAAATCACTGAATGATCACTTTCATTCATCTGTAGGAGCCGGAAGGACAGATGTAGATGTAAAATACAAATATCTGTATCCGGGATTGACGAATCCGGTGTCTGCAGGTATTGCAGCACAATTGGTTAACTATGGAAATCCGTTTTTAGTGAAAGGATATATTCCTTCAGAATTAAAAGAAGTTAAGCAGGTAATGGAAAAAGGAATTTTGATTTCCGAGGCAGAATATGATAATTTAAAAGCTTTTTATACAGAAGTCTATCAGAAGACCAATGCGGAAAGAACAGACTTTAACCAGTCAAAAGCAGTCAATGAATATATCAAGCTCTTGAAAAAATATAATCCTACCATTAAGTTTTTGGATAAATCAGAGCTTTATGAAAAGCCGATGTCGTATGCAGTAGGTGTAAGTACAGGTTTTGATAACTCAGAAGAAGAATTGATGTCTAAATATAATTTAAAAGCCTGGAAAAAATCTAAAATCATCATCAGCGAATCGGTAAGAACCTATTTTAAATATTATAAAGATTTAGCTGAAAGAATGCTGACTTACAGAAATAATCCGGCGGTGAAAATTCAGCAGAACGGACAGACTTTCTACTGGCTTAATGAATACTTTATGCCAACCATGCTTCCGGTAGAGGCACCAGAATATACTAAACATTAAAAAAAATAGAATATAATAAAAAAGACTGCTGTTAGGCGGTCTTTTTTTGTGTTTAAATTATCTGGAAATAAAAACATATCGTAGAATTACGACTCAAAATAGTAGAACTACTACAAAAAATAAAAAAATGAGATAAAAATTTTTAGGATAGAAAATGCCGTTTTATATTTGTTTTACAATCACTGAGTTATAAAATATTATTAACGATTAAAATTTATTATCATGGCACTAAATTCAAGAGGAATTTTAAAATTCAACGGAGGAGAAGGACAAAAATTATTAAAGTTGAACTACAGCGTATCCAGATCAACAGATGTATCGGGAAGAGTAGCTTCAGATCCTTCTAACGCAATCATTAAACTTACCGTAGAAGCTACAGAAAAATCTGATATTCTGGAGAGCTTACTGAACGGGAAATACAAACCAACCAGTGGAGAAATTACATTCAACAAGTCTCACGAAGAAGGAACATTGATTACTTTGAACTGGGAAAACGGATATGTAATTCAGCATGAAGTAGACTTTGATGCAGTAGATGAAAATTCTATGTATATCAGTTTCGTAGTAAGCGCAGAGAAAATTAACTATGGTAATTCTGCTTATGAAGGACTTTGGCCATCAGCTTAAGTGTATAGAATCAGCATTCGTAAAATAAAGACTGTCCCCATAAAGACGGTCTTTTTTGCCTGAAACAATCTTTGTTAAAGTTTTTTAATACTCAAAATGCTTTAATAGAAATTTTAGTTTGGATATTTTTTTTATCTTTAACTTACCACAATCACAAAATTATGTCAACTACATCTGAAAATACGCAAGAAGCGTATTTCCGTCCTACTCAAAATGCGGATGGAGTATCGGGTAATCATCATTCGGGGATCAACCGTTTGGTGAAATTATCCCTGGTTATTGAAGGTCAGGTCATTAAATATTATAAATATTTTAAGTTAACCCAGAGTGCAGTTCGACATCATGAATTTGCTCTTACGCTGGCGCACGATACTTTTGGCAACCGTCAGTCCCATGCTTTGGAAGACGCCAACAAACTTTTGGGAAAACGTCTCACAGCCGTCATTTCATATAAAGATATTGAAAACAGCCCTGAAAGGACTTTTGTAGGAGTTATTACAGGAGTTAGGTTCAGTCAGGAAAAGATGAGCTTGGGAAATATCGTTTTAACAGGTCATAGTCCGACTATTTTACTTGATGGCGCTCCTCATATTCAAAGTTTTGGAGGAAATCAGCCAGTCAATATGGGGATCATTGCGGATAATGTAATTAAACAAGGCCTTGATAAGAGTCGGTTCGATGTAAGAATTGATACCAATGACTATTCACAGATTATCTACAGCAGCCAGTATAATGAAACGCATTACAATTATCTGGCGAGAATGGCGGAAGCCTATGGAGAACAGTTCTATTATGATGGAGAAGTCCTTCATTTCGGAAAACTTCCGCCCCAAAATAAGCCAATAAAACTTTTGTACGGTAGCAATGCAGATCAGATTAAAGTAGAATTAAAAGCAGTTCATACCAAACCTGAATTCTATGGCTATAACAGCAGCCGTCACGAAAAACTTACTTCGGGCGCAACGCCGATTACCCATACAAGTGATCTTGCAAAAACCGCATACGGGCATAATAACAATATTTATAAAACACCTTCATTACAGATAGCTCCCATTAAAGCTACCACTCATCTTGATGTAGAACATTCCCAGAGAAGTACTTCGGGAAGTGAGGCCGTTAATGTATTTTCCGTATCAGGTTCCACTACAGTACCTTTTCTTCATCCTGGATGTATTGCAGACATCCAAATGAGAAAGCCTGATACTAATGAAACGGCTTACTTTACCAAAATAATGGTCACCGAAACAGTTCATGAGATTGATACGATCGGCCATTATACAGGGAGTTTTGTAGGAATTGCCTCGGATACTGGCTTTTTGCCGAAACCGGAGTTTATGGTTCCAAAAGCAGAACCTCAGACTGCAACGGTGATTTCAAATGCGGATCCCGAAGGACAGGGAAGAGTTCAGGTGAGATTTGACTGGCAAACCAATGATACTACCCACTTTATCAGAATGATGAGTCCGGATGCAGGAGGAACTGATCAGATTACTCAAAACCGGGGATATGTGGCAATTCCTGAAGTCGGAGATCAGGTGATGGTCAATTTTGTTCACAATCATCCTGACAGACCTTTTGTAATGGGAGGCATGTTTCATGGTCAGATTGGTCTTGGAGGAGGAGCAGACAATAGGGTGAAATCAATTCAGACCAGAAGCGGTCATAAAGTGATATTCACGGAAGATGAAAGTATCATCATTACCGATAAATCAGGAAATGAAATTCATTTGGATACTACAGGAAGCAATATTACCATTACGGCTCCTGAAACCATGACATTGAACTGCAGAAATATGAATATCAATGTTGGGGAAAATATGACTACCAGTGTCGGAATGAATAAATCGGACACGATCATGATGAATCATACCGAAAGTGTGGGCTCCATGAAATATGTAACAACAGGCGCAGATTTCATGACTAATGTTGTCGGAAAAATGAGCCATTACGTAAAAGGCGATATGGAAGTCTATGGAGAGAAAGAACATAAATTAACCAGCCTTAAAGGTGTGGAAGTAAGCAGCCAGGGAAAGGTTGAACATCATGCTGAAAAAGAAGTTCAGAATAATAGTGGAGAGAAATCTAAAAATCACTAATCATGAGCATCGAGTATTTTATAGAAGGAAAAGTTGTCACTCAGACAGAAGGAGATTATAAAACTTTTGCCAAAGAAGGTATTGTACATACTAGTGCCATATCAGTTCAGCAAAAAGGACAAGAGTCAGGAGTAAGCTATAATGAAGCGCAAAAAATCAATCCTAACGATAAACCGGTCAATACGATTGATATCAGCTTAAATTTATTTTTTGACGGGACTCAAAACAATAAAACCAATACAAGACTTGGCGGAGATTTTAAGGAGGCAAGCAGTGATAAAGACGACAGTTACAACAACGAATTTACAAACGTAGCAAAAGGCTATGATACAATAGATCCCAATGCTGATAATCAGGTTTCCTGGTATATCGAAGGTATCGGAACAGAAGACAGGAAAAGTGATAGCATTCTAAAAGGAGTAGCTCAGGGAACCGGTGATACCGGAGTCGTAGCTAAAGTGGCAAAAGGCTGTAAAAAAGGTGCCGAAGCTATTGTTGATAAACTTAAAGGTGATAAAAAACCTATTGGTATTCTTACAGTCAATGTTTTTGGCTTTAGCAGAGGTGCAGCAGCGGCGAGGCATTTCATTCATGTTGCTAATTCCAATGCTCTTATGTCATATGTTACCAAAGAACTTATTCAGGTTTTTCCGCCGGATATGATTAATAATGACAGAATCATTATTAAAGATAAGGATGGTAGCCAACAGAAGTTCATCAGCCAATACGGCTATTTTGGAGCCTGTCTTTTAGAACAGGGACTTAAAATTAATAAAATAAATTTCAGGTTCGCAGGATTATATGATACAGTTGCTTCCTACGGACTGAATCACAGAGGAGGTTGGGGAATTGATAATGATACTAAACAGTTGGGGCTGGATACAATTGGCGGCGGCAAAGTGAGTTTTGTTTTTCAATTGGCGGCAGATGATGAATATAGAGATAATTTTGACCTCACTAATATTGACAGTACAGGACTTTACGGATTGGAATTTACACTTCCGGGGGTTCACTCTGATATTGGTGGCTCTTATGGCGAAGGGGAGGAAATTTCCGTGTTGTATTGTGATTCCTACGATCCTTATGATAATGTAAATACCCATAGAGAATGTGAGGAATTTAAAAAAATAGTCATAGACGAAGGTTGGTACGATGATAAACAGCTTGAAATTAAATATTTCAGACAAAAAGATGTCAAATACGACCGCTGGTGGAATAAAACCTCACTGTATTATGGCCTTGTGGGAACCCGAACTTTATCAAACAAATATGATAAGATTCCGTTAAACTTAATGTTCCACTATTCCCAAAATAATAAAGTGAAATACATTGAGGATCTCATTAAGGAAGACCATGCTGTAAATGATGCATTCCTGAAAGGGATATACAGTCAGCTCTCATCTTATATGAACAGTTGCAATGATCTCAGAAATAAATATGTGGAGGATTATAACGCAGGTAAAAAGCCTTCGGCATCAAAATATATAGCAGATATAAAAGCACTGTCTTATTTGGGGAATATCAGTGAAAGTGACCTGAAAATTCTCAGAAATAAGTATCTTCACTGGTCTGTAAAAGCTAACCAAATCGGTCTGGATGCACGCCCGAATGATAATGCTCCCAAAAAAAGAGGGGCACTGGCTGCACAATACCGCAAAAGAAACATACAAAATGGCTAAAACCTTTTTTAAAATATTATTTTTTTTAATACTCTTTTTCCAGAATATAAGCTGTCAGAAAATGAAAGAAGAACAATTACCAGAATTTCAGGTAGAAATCAGTAGTCCCGACAATAATTTGATTGTTACTCCTGTTGAAGATAAAATTATCACTTTAGAAGGAGTGAATGCAGCTTTACCTTACGGAAGTTCATCAGGAACTTGGGGAGCATCGGGTAAAGGCTGGACAGAGCAATATGGAACACCGATTGGTGCGGACATTACCTATTTTTCAAGATATGAAGATACTTTTTATCACCTAAAAGCAGATTTTCCGCTGGATAAAGTAAAAGATTATATGAAGCGGGCCTATGCTCAGAAAGAGGCCTTTCTCTATGATAAACCTTTAGAGGAATACAAAGACCTGGGAAGAGGAGAAAAATTCAGTGAAGCGGAAAATCCTTACAATAGTTTTTCCACATTAGTTTTTGGTTTTGCACCGAAAGGAATGGTAGTGGTCTGGTTGAGATTCAGAAGTATACAGATCGAATTGGGAAGATTTCAGGCTGAAATTGTTAAAGATGACAAAGAGCTTGAAAAGAAGTTTTTCTCTAAATTATCTGTCACCCGTGAAGAAATGAAAAAAAATAGATTTCGGGATGTTTCTCCGAAAGAGTGGGAAGATTACAGAATCAAATACAGCTGGAAGCCTGCGATTTTATCTGAAAATAAAAACCTGAAAAGATTTGAAATGAACATCATTTATTTCAATGGAGAAGTGGAGGCTGTATTGAGACCCTGGATTGACAATGTTCCGTTAAAAGACCGAGCGGTTCCAAAAGAAATGACAATACATTGGGAAACTGGAAAAGGAGAAGCTTTTGAAGGGCGCGCTTTCTTCAATTGGCAGACTGCCAATGAAGCATTTAAGAAATCAGGAGGACAACAAAAATTAGAATTTAAAATAGCGCCGGATAACAGTAGTTTTGAATTATTGCTTAATAACGAACCTTTTAAAGCAGATAGCCTGCGCGTTTATAAAAGTGATCTAAATTTTAAAGACTCATATAAATAAATGACAGAAAGATTTATTAGAAAAAGAAAATTTGCCTGATTTTTGATGTCAGAAACCAACCAATCACAAACACAAATATTAATATAGAAAAGAATATAAATGGGAGTATTAGTAACCAATGAAACGGTAAAACAGCTGTTTCACATTGCACAGTCTATAGCGAGAGAAAATTATAACGGAACTTACGGAGCACCGCATATTTTACAGGCTTTAATGCATAAAGATATTGGGCTTAATGAATTTTTGAAAAGTATAGATAAAGATCCTGGGTATTTCTATGAGTGGGCTGATGTAAGAATTGAAGATTATCCTAAAACGACGCACCTTCCTGATGAGGTTGGTGAGGACGAATCGGTGGACAATATTGTGGAAGAAGCCGATGATATCCGTTTGAAATTAGGGTTAGACGAAATTACCCCAATATGTATTCTCACCGCTATCGTAAAACCACAGGTTGCATTTACTTTACAGCAGCTTAAATCTTTACCCCTCAGAGAACACGAAATATTCAATCTTTATAGAAAAGATACCCCCTATGAAAGTTCGGAAAATGGCAATTTTTCCTCTATTTTTTCAAACGGATCAGAGTATTCTGATAATTCCTTTCCGTCTATTAAGAGCTACTGTGTCGACAGAACGGCTCAGGCGAGAAAAGGTGAACTGGAAAATATTATCGGAAGAGATAAAGAGCTTAGGATGCTGGTCGAGATTCTGTGCAGGAGAAGTAAGCCGAACGTTATTATTATCGGAGAGCCGGGAGTTGGAAAAACAGCTTTAGTAGAAGGTTTTGCTATCGAAATTACCAAAGGGAACGTTCCTGATATGCTAAAAAATGGAACTCTTCTGGAGCTGGATACTGGAGCACTATTAGCCGGAACATCTTATAAAGGAGAGATTGAAGATCGCCTTAAAAAAGTAATCAATGAATGTAAAAAAATTGAGAAAGCCATTCTTTTCATTGATGAGATTCATACCCTTTTGGACCCGAAAGGAAGCATTGGAAACGTTGCAAATTTACTGAAGCCGGAACTTGCAAGAGGCGAAATTACCGTAATCGGAGCAACCACTCAGGAAGAATACAGAAAAATTATTGAACCGGAACAGGCTTTCAACCGCCGTTTCGAAGTACTTACTGTAAATGAGCCAGACGAAAAGACTTGTGTTAAAATGATCGATGTTCTTTTAGACGGTTATAAAAAACACCACGGAATTGAAGTTGAAAAAACAGCACTTCCGGAATGTGTCCGTTTGGCAAAAAGATATGCAAAAGGGAAAAAATTACCGGATGCGGCAATCGATTTGCTGGACAGAACCATGGCGGCGATCAAAATGCTTGATGAACTTTCAGAAAAAGAACTGGAAAGCTGGAAAGTAAGATACGATGAAATCCTGCAGGAAGAATTTTTTGATGAGAAAGATAAAGCAGATGAATTGATCTGGACGTATAATTTATTAAGAGATAAAATCAGTCCGATTCTTTGGGGCTCTTTGAGTGAGCAGCCTCAAATTGACAACTCGATGCCAGTCGAGCAAATCCAAAAAATCATAGAAGATACATTCGCAGAACTTTTACAGCACGCGTCAGTAAAAAGAGAAAAAGTAGACCGTCTTGAATTAGCAGCAGTAATGGCCGCCAAAACCAATATCCCGATTGGGAAAATTCAGGCACAGGAAAAAGAGAAACTTTTAAATATGGAATCTCTTTTGATGAACCGCGTTGTAGGGCAGGATCATGCTTTAAAAATTCTATCGGATGCAATTGTTGAAAACCGAAGCGGATTAAATAAACCAGGACAGCCCATCGGTTCATTCTTCCTGTTAGGACCTACGGGAACGGGAAAAACAGAGTTGGCAAAATCTATGGCGGAATTACTTTTCAATGATGAAAAAGCAATGGTTCGTTTCGATATGTCCGAATTTAAAGAAGAACACTCAGCTGCACTTTTATATGGTGCACCTCCGGGATATGTGGGATACGAAGAAGGGGGAATGTTGGTGAATAAAATCAGACAACAACCTTATACGGTAGTTTTGTTTGATGAAATTGAAAAAGCACATCATTCCGTTTTTGATGTATTCTTACAGATTATGGACGAAGGGAAAGTGCATGATAAGCTTGGAAAAGAAGGAGATTTCAGCAATGCTTTAATTTTATTTACTTCTAATATCGGAAGTGAGGAAATTGTAAAACAGTTTGAAGAAGGAAAAATACCGGAATCCAATTCACTCATGCAGATTATGTCCGGTTCAGGGCGTTTCAGACCTGAGTTTTTGGCTAGAATTACCGAAATTATTCCTTTTGCACCGATTACAGAGTCTATTGCCGAGAGAATCTTTACGATTCAGCTAAAATCACTTCATACTTCATTAACGAGATTGGGAATAACATTGAAAATTTCTGATGAAGCCGTTAAAAATCTGGCTTTAGGAGGATTCAGCAGTAAATATGGAGCAAGACAGATCTCCGGAGTGATCCGATCTCAGTTGGCAAGACCAATTTCCAAAATGATCGTAAAAGAAGAGGTGAAAACCGGGCAGACCATTCATGTCGACTGGAATAAGGAAGAGGAAAAATTGAGCTGGAAGGTAGAATAATATCCTGGAATACTACATTTTAGATTTTAAGGTTAATTTGTTAGCAATGAAAATGAATTTTAAAAATATTTTTGCGGGTTTACTGCTTTTAGGTTCTGTCTGTGTTGTGAACGGACAGTTCCTTTCTGCTTCAGATACCTCAGAAAATAGTGTGAAGAGATATAAAAACATTATTAATGCCAATAAAGAGATTGTTGATTTTATCGAAAACTCTCTGGCACAGAAAGGATTACCCAAACACTTAAGAAACCTTGCGCTGATAGAATCACATTTTAACAGGACTATCACTTCGGGAGCCGGAGCAGTCGGAGTTTGGCAGTTTATGACCGCTCACGCCAATCAGTACGGGCTTTCTGAGCAAAACCGGAATGATATCTATAAGAGTACGAAAACGGCTGTAATTTCCCTGTCAAAACTTTATAAGAAATATAACAATTGGGTAACGGTAGTTGCAGCCTATAACTGCGGAGAAGGAAATATTGCAAAAGCGATGTCGGCGGCGGGATCCAGTCAATATCATGTTTTTTATAAATTTCTCCCTAATGAAACCATCAATCATGTTAACAAATATCTGAATGCCTGTTATGCTACCGATGAATTGCAAAGTGTATTGACGGATTATAATAATGCACGTCTCAATACAGTTTTCTTTGTAAATGGAGGGAGTGGTAAAGATATGGGGTCTTTATCTGAAACCGAAATTAATGCCGGATTTAATTTGAATATTATTGCAGACGAACTTAAAATAGACGTCAATAAAATACTTGCCTGGAATCCCGGGATTGTAGAAGAACTTCAAAGCAAAGGGGAAAGTACTTTGTATCTTCCTATGGATCTTATGCCTGATTTCCTTTTGCGAAAAAACAAGATATTATCCAGATCTATCAAAGAAGTTAAATAAACTCAATTTAACTGTTATTCAGTATTTTATATTGTTTATGTTTCTCTTGAAAAAGTCAGATCGTAAAACTACTACATCAAATCGTAGAATTACTACAAAATTTTAAAAAGGGCTTTTGTAATTTTTTTATTGGTGATTATGGTTCTATCTTTGAAATATCAAATCACCAAATCACGAAATATTAACGATTAAAATTTACAGATCATGGCACTAAATTCAAGAGGAATTCTAAAATTCAACGGAGGAGAAGGTCAGAAATTATTAAAGCTGAACTACAGCGTATCCAGATCAACAGATGTATCGGGAAGAGTAGCTTCAGATCCTTCTAACGCAATCATTAAACTTACCGTAGAAGCTACAGAAAAATCTGATATTCTGGAAAGCTTATTGAACGGGAAATACAAACCAACGAGTGGGGAAATTACATTCAACAAATCTCACGAAGAAGGAACATTGATTACTTTAAACTGGGAAAACGGATATGTAATTCAGCACGAAGTAGACTTCAATGCAGTAGATGAAAATTCTATGTATGTCAGTTTTGTAGTAAGCGCAGAGAAGATTAACTACGGTAATTCTGCTTATGAAGGACTTTGGCCGTCTAGCTAAAATATCAACTAATTTACTAAAAAATTAAACTGAAACAGGGTAGTCTGCATCCATGCAGATTATTCTGTTTTCATGCTATAAAGATGCTTCAGATGATCTAAAGGCATGATTTGTAGAATAATAGTGTTCTTTAGTAATTCATTCACTCTTATTTAAAATAATCCATTTTTGGTGTGATATATGCTTTGAAATTTAAATAGGAAAAGAATTCAAAAATAACCAAATAAAACACAAAATATTATGTTTCAGGATAGTAAAACAACTAAAGCACAACGAAATGTTGTAGAGCCGGAGAAGTTTTTAGATGAAGTTGGAAAGGATATACAGAATGCTAAAAAAGAAGATATTCTGAAAAAAATTGATTCGAAAATAAGTACTAAGGTATCTTCAGTGAACGAAAAAAAAGTCTGGGCTCAACAACCTACTTCCAAAATTCATAATGCAGCCGCTATCCCCACAAGTGAAATCTTAGGGATTAATCGAGTGGTAAAACTTGATATTATAATAGAAGGTAAAGAGATCCAGCATTTTAAGCATTTTAAACTAACACAAAGCGCGGTTAAACATCACGAGTTTTCGCTTACTCTATCTTATGATACCTTAGGAAGTGCAGAAAACCATAATCTGGAAGAAGCTCAAAATTTTCTGGGGAAAAGAATTACGGTTATTTTCAAATATAAAGATGTCATAGAAGGACCTGAACGTAACTTTGTCGGAGTCATTACCGAAGTAGGATTCAGCCAGGAGAGAGGAAGTCTTGGAGATATCGTTCTTACGGGGTACAGCCCTACAATACTTTTGGATGTGGCACCGAATATCCAAAGTTTTGGCGGAGCTCAGGAAGTAAGCCTTAACAGCATTGCCGATCAGGTTATCAGAGAAGGCCTCGGGCAAAATAAATATGACTATAGAGTCGATTCCAAATATGGAAATGTTCCTTACAGTTCTCAATATGAAGAAACACATTATAATTATCTGGCAAGAATAGCGGAAGCGTATGGGGAACAGTTCTTTTATGACGGAGAAGTACTTCATTTCGGTAAACTTCCTCCACAGGAAAAGCCTGTTAAGCTTACCTATGGAAGCAGTGTGAATGATGTTAAAATTAAAATGAAAGCTCAGCACGTAAAACCAACCTTTTATGGATATAATAGCAGTAAAAATGAAAAACTGACTACAGGTTATTCTACGATCAAACATACTTCTGATATTGCAAAACGGGCTTATGAAATCTCAGAAAAAACTTTTCAGACCCCTTCATTAAGGGTAGCTCCTATTAAGGCAGTATCTTTTATGGATATTGATGCCTCTCAAAAAGGAACGGCAGGAAGTAAGGCATCGGAAGTTTTCCTTACCTTAGGAACAACCACGGTCCCATTCTTATATCCCGGCTGTATTGCGGATATTGAGATGCGTAAAACTGATACCAATGATACTTCATATTTTACAAAACTGATGATTACCAGTGTTGTTCATGAAGTGGATGCAAGAGGTTATTATGACGGACATTTCGAAGCTATTGCTGCAGATACGGGATTTATTCCGCGTCCAGAATTTCAACTTCCTAAAGCGGAACCTCAGTTTGCAAAAGTGATTTCCAATACGGATCCTTTAAATCAGGGAAGGGTAAAGGTGCAATTTGACTGGCAAAATGGCAATTCAACCACAGAATTTATCCGGGTCATGTCTCCTGATGCAGGAAGCAGCGATAAAGTAAATAAAAACCGGGGCTTTATGTCTATTCCCGAAGTGGGAGATCAGGTTATTGTGAGTTTCGTTCATCAGCATCCAGACCGTCCTTTTGTAATGGGAGGCATGTTCCATGGAGGAATTGGTGCAGGCGGAGGTGTTGGAAACAATATTATGAGCTTTAGCGGAAGAAGCGGTGCAGAATTAAAATATGATAACGGAGCCGGTTCCATGAATCTAAAAGATCAGGGAGGTGCCCATATGTTTTTTGATGGAACAGGAAATGTAGTCCATAACGCCAATAATAACAGTACTAAAACTGTCGGGAATGATAAAACTGACAAAGTTGGAAACAATAAAAAGCTTGAAGTGGGTTGTGATCATATTGCAGATGTTGGTAATACCCATAAAGTAGCAGTTGGCAAAGACCAGAGCGTATTTACAATGGATAATACAGGAACAATTGATCTGACAGGTGTACAACAAATCAAGCTTAAAGTCGGAAACAGTGAGATTGTAATTACATCCGATAAAATTTCCATTACAAGTACGGAAGTAGATATTAAAGCGGGAGATGCAAAAGCAAATTTTAAAGGCAATACAAAGATAACCGGAACTCAGGTAGATATTAATTAAGATTGATAATGAATTTTATAAAATATAAAATAGAAAAAGGAGACACACTAGAATCAATTGCACAAAAAAGAGAAGTTTCTGTTAAAGAACTGGTGGCTTTTCATAATGAAAACTGTGGAGTGACGAATATTATTATCGGTTCGGAAATCCCTTTACAGCTTAATTTTCTGATTGTAAAAGCAGCAGATAAAAAAGAAGTTTCACAGCAGGAAAGAGATCAGCTTGATTATAAAGCCAGATACAGATGTGAACAGGTCAATATATCAAGAATCAATAATGAGGTGATTACCCTTTCCGCAGTTACCTATTCAGAATATCTTTTAAAGCAGGATGATCATCATCAGAATATTTTTGAAGTAAAACTGGTAGATACTTCATTTTCTGTTGATCCTGTCATGTATAAGCAGGGCTTTGAATTTGCCGTCAATCTTGAAAAACTAAGGACCCCCGTATTGTTCAGAACAAATTCATCGGGGACTATTGATGAAATATATAATAAGGAAGAACTTAATCTGAGATGGAAAAATTTTAGAGATAACGAGCTGAAAAAAGATCCTGTTTATAATCAGCTTTTTAGCCAGGCACCTGAACAGGCCAAAGATTTGGTCAACACAGGAGATAAAGAATTTTCTTCAGCACCGGATTTTGCTAAAACCCTGGATAAGAATCTTTTTTTTCATATCATGTTCAGGGCCTTTCAGGGAGGAGATTTGAAAGATTTTGATCTGAATCAGATGTCACAGGTATTTCCAAACATACAGCTGCATACTCATGTGGTAAAATCTTTAGTAAGAGAAGATGATGAGGTAGAAGTATACAGATTGGTGGGAAGTCTTGATAAAAACAAGATCTCTGCCGGTGCCTTGGAAAAAATGTATGATGAGATTTATAAGCCCATGATTAAATATAGCTTTACTGAATTTGATTATATCTACAGAATAAACTATACCATTGAAAAAAAATCAGGATTTTTACTGGAAGGAAGAGCTGCTATTTCAGAGAAGATCAAGAATAATTACGAAATATTGACAGAGTACAATATTAAAAGGGTCGAATTGTAAAAAGAATTTAATTATACAGCAGATAAATGAAAAAAATAACCGTTAGAAAAGTAGACTGGAGGATTTTTATTGTTAATCTTATTACCGTAGTTGTTCCGCTGTATTTTATTGTATCCTACGCCTATACCATACAGAATACGACAATGCAGACCGTATTTATCATATGTGCCCTTTCTATCGTAGGAGGTATTAATTTTTTAATTGTAAAGAGTGGGACTTATCTTATAGATATTATTTTAAAGGATAATGAGATTGAAATCCTTGCTAAAGATAAAGTGATTTACAGTTCAAATTATTTGGATATTCAAAACTATAATACTTACAATTTCATTAACAAAAAAGGAGGGTATATCGTAAGGCTTAAGAATGCAAACCAGTCCTTTTGCTCGCTGCTGACTTGGATAGAATTTACCAAAGCAAGCCCTGCCGATCAGGAAAATTATAATATCATAAAAGATACATTACATACAAAGCTCCCTAATAAAAAGAAAATGACAGGAAAAGATTATCTGTTAAAAATATTTTCGGCAATGCCTTATATTTTCTTAGCAATAGCGGTTCTGTCTCTGATAGGAATATTTATCTATATTATTTTTTATCTGAAGTAATAAAAGATGAATTACAAAATACTTATTTACTAAAACCCCGGATCATTTAAATACTACATTATGGCTGTTTCATTTATTCCCCAAGATAAAGTTTTTGCAGTATGTACTTTTCAGATGAGTGCTGCTCCCCAGAAATTTTCTTTTAGCAGAGATAAAATCAGTGTGTATTATCAAAATACCAAACAACCGATACTTACTGTCAAAGATAAAAATCTGATGGCTGAATTTACCTGCAAATCCCCCTGGAATCTTGCGGGAACTTTATTGGCATTCGGAGCCGGAGTTATCGTGGGAGCTTTGCTGTTATCCAATCCTATTGGTTGGGTAATATTAGGTGCGGCTATTGTTGTAGCAGGTGCGGCAGCAACGATAAAAGCAGTGACCCATAAATGTACAGATCCTTTGAAGGAAGGGCAGTGGTTTTTAGCTCATAATTCAGTGAAAATTAATGGCGCATCAGCAATTACACGATCATCAATTTTAAAATGTGGTACAGGAGGAATTCTTACTCCCTTTTTTGATGAGGCTACGGCAATTGCTGTGGCAGGTTCTATTTCCAGTAGAAATAAATGGGAATTAGGAATCAATGTAGTGGCTTCTTTTGGAGCTGGTCTTTTTCTTCCCAGCGCATTTTCAAGCTGGGGCGCCGCTTCTATCGGTGGAAAAATATGGCTGGGTGGCGGAAGATTTGCAGTGGGATTTTTGGCATTCAGCGGTCTGAACTATGCCGAAAGAGCCGGTATAAGAACCTATCATGAGAATTTTGGTGATCTGCAGGATAATAAAACGTATGATCAGATGAATAATCATAAGGAAACCTTTGATGAGAACGGAAAGCCTGTTGAAAAAGATATTGACCAAAACAGCTATCTGGGAGCACCTTCAAAACCCGATGATTTTACCCAGGATTCTGAAGACCTTGTCAAAGTTGAAAAAACAGGAGGCTCTGGAAGCAATGCGTACAAAATATCTTACATGAGTAAGATTACCGGAGTCGTGGAATCTTATACTGTACTTGCAGAAAGCAGAGCATTACAAAGACAGTTGAACCAGTTGGACGGTCTCAGCAGACCCGTGCTCAGCAGAAGTCCTGTTGCTCAGCAGTTGCTTAATGATCTCAATGCCGGAAAATATCCCGAATGGAAAAGTGCCATACGATTTTACAATGCTAACAAGATGAGGCCGGGAATGATTGATGATGGAAGAACGGCTATGGCAAATGCAACCAAAAATAATTTAAAAAATTTAGCCGTAAACTCTGCACAAGGAATTCTTTTTATTATTCCTTTTATAGGAACATGGCTGTCCGAAGAAGCTAGGGCTGATTTGGCTGCGGCAGTCTCCAAAGATATGGCTGCCAATTCCGGAGTCAATATCGTAGCTACTGTTCCGGTAGATTAATTTTTAGTTGAAATATAATATATTGAAAAGCCTCATTTGAGGCTTTCTTTATGAAAATGATAGAAGTTTTTTGCAGTCTTTAAATCAAGGTTCTTTGATTCTGCAATATAATGGAAGAACACTTTTTCTTATCTTTGTTCTTTATGGAAAATATGGACGCAACTCAGGATAAAAGGTTATTTCTTATCGATGCTTATGCAATGATTTTTAGAGGATATTATGCATTGATCAGAAATCCGAGACTCACAAGCAAAGGGGTAGATACTTCTGCCATTTTCGGTTTTACCAATTCTTTGATAGAATTGATCAGAAGAGAAAAACCGACCCATCTGGCGGTAGTTTTTGATGTAGGGCAGGCAAGTGTGAGAACAGACGATTTCTCTGACTACAAAGCTAACCGAAGTGAAACTCCTGAAGCGATTAAGATTGCTGTTCCTTATATTCATAAAATTTTGGAAGCCATGCATATTCCTATTTTAGGAGTTGAAGGGTATGAAGCGGATGATGTGATCGGGACTATTGCCTGCAAAGCAGAAAAAGAAGGATATACCATTTTTATGGTTACCCCCGATAAAGATTTTGCACAGCTTGTTACCGATAAAATCAAAATATATAAACCGGGATTAAAAGGTGGAGATATTGAAATTTTAGGAGTAGAAGAAGTCAAGGCAAAATATGAAATTGAAGATCCGAAACAGGTGATTGATTTCTTGGCAATGATGGGAGATGCCGTGGATAATATTCCTGGATTGGAAGGGGTTGGAGAAAAAACAGCTATGAAATTCCTGAAAGAATTCGGAAGCATTGAAAATCTTTTAGCCAATACAGATCAGTTAAAAGGAAAATTAAAGGAAAAAGTAGAAGCTTCAGCAGAACGCGGAATTTTATCAAAAAAATTAGCAACCATTATTTGCGATGCTCCTGTAGAGTTCCACCAGGAGCAATATGATCTTGAAACTCCCGATTTTGAAAAGGTAAAAGAAGTTTTCGACGAAATAGAATTCAGAAGACTATATGAAAATCTTTACCGTGCTTTTGCTCCTGCAACGGTTACAACAACTGTTGTTGCTGAGGTTGAAGTGACAGTAACGGAAACTACTCCGCAACAAAAAGTGGCACAGGCTGTGGGACAATTAGATTTATTTGCTACGTATGAAGAATTAGAACAGGCAACTTCCACAAAATCTACTATTGAGCAGAACGATCATCTCTACCAGTTTGTGGATAATCCCAAAGCGCAGAAGATTTTAGTTGATAATTTACTGAAGCAGCAAGTCGTTTGTTTTGACACGGAAACAACATCTTTAAATGAACTGGAAGCTGAATTGGTTGGAATGAGCTTTTCCTATAAAAAAGGATTGGCATATTATATTCCTTTGTCAGAAGATCAGGGAGAGGTTTTACAGACATTAGAAATTTTCAGACCTTTCTTCGAAAAAGAAGATTTACTAAAAGTTGCCCATAATTTAAAATTCGATTATAAAATCCTTAAGCAGTATAATATTACCGTAAAAGGAGCAATGTTCGACACCATGATCGCGCACTATCTTCTCAATCCGGACGGAAGACACGGAATGGATTACCTTTCAGAAATGTACCTGAATTATAAACCAGTTTCCATAGAAACCATTATCGGTAAAAAAGGAAAAAATCAGGGCAATTTCAGAGATGCTGATTTGAGAACTCAAACCGATTATGCGGCAGAAGATGCAGATATAACCTTTCAGTTGTATGAGTTATTTGCGCCTCAATTAAAAAAAGAAAATTTAGAGGATTTATTCTTCAGCATAGAAATGCCGTTGATGGAAGTATTGGCGAAAATGGAACTGGCCGGAATTTCTCTGGATGAAAAATGGCTGGCTCAGGAAAGTATCGATTTGGAAAACGATTTAAAACAATTGGAATCAAAAATATTTGAGCTTTCAGGAGAAGAATTCAATATGAACTCACCGAGACAGCTGGGAGACATTTTATTTGAAAAAATGCAGCTTGATCCTAAAGCTAAAAAAACAAAAACAGGTCAGTACGCAACTTCGGAAGATGTTCTTCAAAAACTGGCTTCGAAGCATGAAATCATCAAGCATATTCTGGAGTACAGAACCTATCAGAAATTAAAATCGACTTATGTAGATGCATTACCATCGCAGATTGAAAAAACAGATAACCGTGTTCATACCAATTTTTCGCAGACTACGGCTGCAACAGGTCGTTTAGCCAGTGTAAACCCGAATTTGCAGAATATTCCGATCCGGACACTGAGAGGTCAGCAAATTCGTGGAGCCTTTGTTTCTGGTGAAGGGAAAAAGATTATTTCTGCCGATTATTCACAAATTGAATTACGTTTGATTGCCGAAATTTCGGGGGAAGATAATATGATCAAAGCATTCCAGGACGGTGAAGATATTCACGCTTCTACAGCGGCAAAATTGTTTAAAATTCCGTTGGAAGAAGTTTCAAAAACGCAGAGAAGCCAGGCAAAAACAGTAAACTTTGGGATTATTTACGGACAGGGTGCTTTTGCATTGGCAGAGCAGACTGGTTTATCCAGAACGGAAGCCAAACAAATGATCGAAGCGTATTTTGAAACCTATCCTAAGCTGAAACAGTATATGGCTGAACAGGTAAACAAAGCCCGTGAAAAAGGCTATGTAGAAACTATCTTAGGAAGAAAACGTCATTTAAAGGATATCAATTCCAATAACTTTGTCGTTCGTGGTCATGCTGAAAGAAATGCGGTAAATGCTCCGGTTCAGGGAAGTGCAGCAGATGTTGTGAAAATGGCCATGATCAAGATTCAGAAAGAGCTGGAAAAAGAAAAACTTGAAACCAAGATGTTGCTTCAGGTACATGACGAATTGGTGTTTGAAGCTCCCATTGACGAAATTGAAGTGGCTACCAATATCATTAAAATGGAAATGGAAAATGCGATAGAAACACAGGTTCCGTTGCTGGTTGAGATTGGAATTGGAAACAACTGGCTGGAAGCACATTAATTGACTTAAAAAATAAAAAAACCGGCTTCGGGAATCTTAAGATTCCCGAAGCCGGTTTTTTATCAATTTATATTTAATTCGGCTAAAGATGATGCCTGCTTGATATATTTATTTTCAGATGCTGTTACTTGGCTTTTTACTTTAAAGAATATATTTAAATTGTGAAAACTGATGTATAAAAACAGAAGCCCACACAAAACTGTAAAAACCAGTAGAAATCTATTTTTCGGAGTAAGCTTTTTAATTCTTACATGGCTCACGAGCCAAGAAATTAAAATAAAAAAACTTAGAGGAATAATAAGGTATATCGGATGACTTTCTTCTATAACCAACTCTAAATTAAACTTCCTAGGATAAAGAATAAGATAAGTTCCTAAAGTATGCATTACAATAAGTAAGATCAAAACAATGATATTGATTATAAGTAACTTTTTGGAAACCATATACATATAAATATTTTAAGATGATGCTAATGTAAAAAAAGCTGTAAACATAGCCCCACTAATCAACAGAATAAAAACAGCAAATTTTTTTATATCATCTAAACCTCTTCCTTCTTTTAAGATCAGTTTTCTGAAACCTCCCGAAATTAAAGTCAGTAATGCTGTCATGAAAAGCAATCCCAAAGCAGTACAAACTCCTATTCCAAAAGGATGATTTGTATTTTTACCTGATAACAAAGGAACAAAATCATAAAGAAAAAGGGCGTTCCAAAGGAAAATAAAGGCAATGGGTAAAATAGGTTTTAATGGAAATCCTCCCTGTTTTTGCTGCTCAATTATTTTCATATCTTTTTCGGAAATGGAAGAATATATTTTATCTAAAAATCCGGTACCTTGAATTTCATGAATAACAGAATCGGGATCTCTCATTGTCCAGAAAATCACGTTTTGATTATAGTTTTCAACTCTGTGTACTATTTTAATTCCCTGACCAATCAAAGGAAGTGAAGAATAGGGTTTTATTAAAATAATATCCTGCGGCTGAAAAATAAGATTTCCAACAAGTGAAGCATTTATTTTCAGTGTATTTTCATCTACATATAATTCAGCAAAAGGATAAGTAGCGTTGGCTCTTCCTATTCTTGCGCCACCTGTGAGCTTGAATTGTTTCATGATTAGTTATTTTATGATTCTTAATGATGCTAATAATTGGCTATTAAGTGGCTGGATAAGGAATTGCCCTATCTTTTTCTATAGGATTATAATATTGCTTAATCATATTTTGAAGATGTTTCTTTTTTTGATCAAGCTGATCCTGAGTCGTTATCTTTTCTCCTGAGATAATAACGGTCCCTCCGTTTTTTAAGCTGTTACTCATATCTTTCACAGGATCGGCATAATAATCAAGTTTAACTTTATGATATTGTTTAAGGCTTACTGGAATAGGCTTGTTGCCGTAATGAGTTTCCAGGAAATTAACTGTAGAATAGGTTTCCGGAATATTGATGTTTTTTACAAGCTTATATTTAAAATCATTATTGGCATCCGAGAGTTCGAAAATAAGACCCGGTAATCCTTTAAATTTATAAGGCCCTTCCTGAAAAGGAATTTCTGTAGAGAACCATGCTGTCCATTCTCTTCCTCCAAAATTTGTGGTTGCTTTCTGTAGGGTGTATTGATCTGCTTTTTTGGTTTCGGTACCGATTTTCCAATTCATCTTATCAGTTGAGTTAATGACGAAATAGTCGTACATATTATCATGAAAAGACTGGTTGTCGAATGAATTGGCTTTTCGGATAATGAGCTGGTCGCTTTGTGTATTGGCTTGCCAGTTTTGTCTGGTTTTCTTACTGATAGAATCCATTTCAAGAAATTTATAATCATAAAATTTTACTTGCTCCTTATCAATGTCGAGAACCATATTCATTTTTTTCTCTTTGCCACCGAGCTTTATTTCTAATTCGTAAATAAATCTCCGGGTCTGTGAGAACACGGAGGTGAAGAGCAGTAAAAGAAATACTGCTAAAGTTTTTTTCATATATATTATTTTTGGTGTTGCAATTAATACTCAAATTCTATTCCGCCCAGGTAGGTCAGAGAAAAATCATCATTTTCTATGGACGAAGGTTTAGGAATTTGCCCCTGGCTTACGAAGATTAACGAATTAATATCAAACTTAAGATTTATTTCATTGATCCTCTGAACCAATACAGGAAGCCAGTCTTCAGCAAAAGAAAAATCTGCGAACTTTTCAAAAAGACCAAGATTAGAATCATCAAAACCGTATTCTATCAAATCCTGATCAAACCAGAGGGTATTTTGAGACTCCGCAAATTTTGAAACAAAAATATCATCAGAATCCTCCTCCAGATAAAAGTTTTCGTCCTCTTCTACAAAATTGTAAAAATCATCCTCGCTATTGAAATTTCCTACCCAAAAATCTAGTACTTCTGTATTCATAATTATTTAATGGTTATCTCTTAATATATTTTAAGATTTATGCTGGCAAATTTAGTTATTTAAAAATATCCATAATCTTTTGAAGAAAGCTTTTATTCTTTACTAATTGTGTTTTTTCCAGATAAGGTGTTTCTAAAACTGTATTTTATTATCGTTGAGCTCTTCATTGATAAAGTTTTCATTTATTGAATAATAACTCATGAAAATTTCATTTAAATTATTTATCAGTACATTGTTTCCAGCATAATGATCAACTCTAGTTTTGATGATTTTAAGACCTGTAAACCATTTTAAATATAAATTGCGAATGTGATTTTCCACTTCATTTTCAGGTATTTCAGAACTTACAAAATGAAAACCTGCGGTATGATTGATTAAAGTTTGAGTAAAGAACGAATCTATAAGATCTGTAAAAGAGTTCATTCGTGTTGTAAGATTTTCCTCTTCTTCATCATCGTCCCAATATTCACTCATAATCCAGACCTTAGGATTATCTCCTTCATCCGGATAAATCAATGAAATATAATCATTTCTTCTTTCTGAGATTATGATAACGGGTTGATTTGCTGTGAAATTATTGCTTTCAAAAATCTGTTCTCCAAATTCGGTAGTATAATCAAGATCTTCATACGACATGTTTTCAGCATCCATAAAATCAAATAAAAAAAACTTTCCAATGCTTCTCAGATATTCTTCATAAGCTAGGGGAAGTTTCCCTTTTTTATCGATAAGAGCTTTGATGTCATCATCATTGCACCCTGCAATTCCTTTTGTATTCTTGTCTATTTTAAGAATGGTCAAATATTCTTTTAAAGTTTGAAAATACTCTTTGTAGATATTCATAATTTTTATTGTATGCGTTTTTGTTTTTCACTTTCCTTAATGGTCCTCTCCAATCTCGACAACCTCGTTTTCTCCTGTTTGGCACTCATAATCCAGTGAAGCATTACTTTTTTATAAGATGGAGCCTGGCTGTTAAAGAATTCCCACGCTTTTTTGTTCGCTTTAAATTGCTTTTCAAATTCAAGATCGAGCATTGCCAGCTCTTTTTCATGAGAATAAATGGCTGATTTTTCCTCTTTTCTCAATTTGAAAGCTTTCAAGCCTGCCGCACTCATTAGACCTGCTTTTGTGAGTTCTTCGACTTTTTTAATATTGATAGCACTCCAGATACTTGTGGGTTTTCGGGGAGTGAAACGGATGCTGTAGCTTTCCTCATCAATCGATTTTCTCACACCGTCTATCCAGCCAAAACATAAAGCCTGATCTACAGATTCGGACCAGGTCATAGAAGGTTTCTTTGTTCCGACCTTGAAAAATCCAACGAGAAGTTCTTTTTCGTGTTGATGATTTTCCTCAAGCCAGTTTCGGAACTCTTGTGGGGTTGGGAAGAATGTTGGTGACATTTAGGTTAATTTATTTTGCAATTTCAATTTTTACAATCTCATTAAATTTATCTCCTTTGCTGTAAGTAACTCTTACGTTTAGATTATTATATAAGTCATTACTTCTGTCACCTCCGAAATGATTAAATTCAGATATGGCATTTTCAGAATATTGAAAAACCACAGAATTTACTTCAAAACTATCAATTTTTTGCTTTCCTTCTAATCTTTCTTTGTAATTGGAAATTTTACCTTCTACTTTTCCCAATTTTTCCGATTCAAGAAGTTTTGTAATTCGTTCTTTTGTATTATCAGGAGTGAAAAATCTTAGATAAATATATCCGGGAAGTGATGTTACAATGAATAAACTTATTAAAACTAAGTAAAGCTTTTTATCCTCGTTCTTCTGAAATTTCAATACTAAGAAAAATGCAATTCCTGAAAGAATAAATAGCATTAAACAGACTGAGTAAGATTTAATCGAATTACTTGGAGTGTCTAGAAGTGACCAATAAGTATAATATTCCACAGTTATTTGAATGAATGATTTGACTCAAATTTAACACATTTTATGCAAGTGATGGAGCATGTAAAATAAAATTGTAACATTTTGTAATCATAACAATAGATGTAATATTCAGGAATTTTTCAGAGGTTCCTTTTTGATTGCTTACATTTGTATACATTCTTGTCTTTAAGAATGAAAATGAGTTTATTTATGACCAACGGAAAATACAACGAGACCATTCATACAGATCCAAATAATTACGAATATATTACAATTTCTAATGACGAAAATAAGGTAAGAATCTATACATTAAAGAATGGCTTAAAAGTTTTTTTAGCCCAGAATTTTGATGCACCAAGAATTCAGACCTATATTCCGGTGAGAACGGGAAGTAACAATGACCCTTCTGATAATACAGGATTAGCCCATTATCTTGAACACATGATGTTTAAAGGAACATCAAAGATTGGAACACAGAACTGGGAAAAGGAAAGTGAGTTATTAAATCAGATATCAGACTTATACGAGCAACACAAAGCTGAATCAGATCCCGATAAAAAGAAAGAAATCTATAAAAAAATAGATGAAATTTCTCAGGAAGCAAGCCAGTATGCGATTGCCAATGAATATGATAAGGCAATTTCATCATTGGGAGCAACAGGAACCAATGCGCATACCTGGTTTGATGAAACGGTATACAAGAACAACATCCCCAATAATGAGCTTGAAAAATGGCTGAAAGTTGAAAAAGAAAGATTCTCTGAAATCGCTTTGAGACTTTTCCACACTGAACTGGAATCTGTATATGAAGAATTTAACAGAGCTCAGGATAATGATTCGAGATTGGTGAATTATGAACTGATGGATGCGCTTTTTCCAACCCATCCGAACGGACAGCAGACAACACTGGGAAAACCGGAACACCTGAAAAATCCTTCTATGAAGGCAATTCATAAATATTTTGATGAATATTATGTGCCTAATAATTATGCGGTGGTTTTAGTCGGGGATTTAGATTTTGAAAAAACGATTCAGCTTATAGATCAGTATTTTGGAGCCATTCCTTACAGAGAGCTTCCGAAAAAAACTCCGGTTACTGAAAAACCGATTACAGAAATTGTAAAAAGAACGGTGAAAAGCCCGACTACATCCAGAGTACAGTTAGCCTGGAGAACACAAAGCTACGGAACCCGGGAAGCGATATTAGCGGATATTGTAGCCAATATTCTGAGTAATAGAGGAGAAGCCGGATTACTGGATTTGAATATTAATCAGACTCAAAAACTGCTTTGGGGGCAGGCTTTTTCTGTAGGATTAAAGGAATACGGATATTTTTCCATTGTTGCCGTTCCTAAAGAAACCCAGACTTTGGATGAAGCTAAAGAATTGGTTTTAGAGCAGATTGAATTATTGAAAAGCGGAGATTTTCCGGATTGGATGCTTCCTGCTATTATCAACGACTTTAAGCTGCAGAGAATGAAAACCCTGGAAACAGCAGACGGATTGGCAACTAATCTTTATGATACTTACATTAAAGGAAGAACCTGGGAACAGGAACTCAATGAAATGGATGAATATGCTGAGTTTACAAAAGAAGATGTAGTGAATTTTGCCAATGAATTCTTCAGGGAAAATTATGTAATTGTATATAAAGAAAAAGGAATTAATGACAGGTTAATCAGAGTTGAAAATCCAGGAATCACCCCTGTGAAAATCAACCGTGAAAATCAATCTGAATTTTTACAACAGATTCTGGCGGAAAAAACTGAAGATATAAAGCCTGAATTTATTGATTATCAGAAAGAAATTAAAACAGATGTAATTAAAGATAAAAAAATAAGTTTCGTTAAAAATAAATATAATGATATTGCCCAGGTTCATTTTATTTTTCCTTTTGGAAGCGATCATGACCGCGATTTGGGAATTTCTACTCAGGTTCTTCAGTATTTGGGAACTGATCAGTTTTCACCCGAAGATCTTAAAAAAGAATTTTTTAAAATCGGGGTTTCCAATGATTTTAAAACCACCAATGACCAGCTTTTAATTTCTTTAAGCGGGCTGGAGGAGAATATAGAAAAGGGGATTGAACTTCTTCAACATTGGATGTATAAGATAAAGCCTGATCAGGAAATTTATCAGCAGTTCGTAGAAACTGTTTTAGAGAACAGAGCGGCTGTAAAAAAAGATAAAGGCCGGATTATGGCGGCTTTAACAAATTATACAAAATTAGGGGCGCTCTCACGGTTTACAGATGTTATTTCTGAGGAAGAGCTTAAAAATACTGATGTTGAAGTATTCACTGATAGGATGAAAAATCTGTTTAAATTCCCTTATCAGATATTTTTCTACGGGAGAAATTTTGAAAACTTTATGACTTATATTGGTAAATATACGGAGAATGCAAGTCTTCAGATTTCGGAGCCGAAACAATATCCGGAACCGGAAACAATGGGAAATGTTTATTTTACCAACTATGATATGGTGCAGATGGAAATGAGCAAAGTGGGACGGGGAAATCCTGTAAATATTGAAAACTTTGGGAAAATCAACGTCTTTAATGAATATTTCGGTAGAGGATTATCGTCCATCGTGTTTCAGGAAATTCGTGAAAGTAAAAGCTTGGCATATTCTGCCTATGTTTCTTATGCTCCTAATTCAGAATTGAATCATCCAGATTATATCACAACCTATATTGGAACACAGCCAGATAAGTTACAGATTGCGGTAGATACCATGGCAGAATTGATGAGTGAGCTTCCTGAAGTTCCCAGCCAGTTTGAAAATGCCCGAAATGCGGCGTTAAAACAAATTGCTTCAACCAGAATTACAAGAACCAATATCTTTTTTAATACACTGAGACTGAAAAAACTGAATATTCACTATGATTTTAGAAAAGATATTTATCATCAGATTCAAAAGCTGAGTTTTGAAGATCTGAAACAGTTTTATAATAAAGAAATTAGACCCATTCATTTTAATACAGCCATTATCGGAAAAAAAGAAAATCTGAATATGGAAGCCGTAAATAAAATGGGAACCTTTAAAGAAGTAAGCCTGAAAGATATTTTTGGACATTAAAAAAATAAAACCCCCGAACATTCTCGGGGGTTTTATTTTGTATTGATATAGTAAAAACTAATTATTTTACAACTTTCATTTCATCAATCAGCCATTTTGAATCGGCATATTTATCGATGATGAAAAGAATGTATTTGGTATCCACCATAATGTTTCGGCTGAAACGAGGGTCATAATTGATGTCACTCATTGTTCCTTCCCACTGTCTGTCGAAGTTCAGCCCAACAAGGTTTCCGTTAGCATCCAGAGCAGGGCTTCCTGAGTTTCCTCCTGTAGTATGGTTGGTTGCTGTAAATCCTACCGGAACATCTCCTGTTTTATCTTTATAAATTCCGAAGTCTTTTTTGTTGTAAAGATCAATCAGTTTCTTAGGAACATCGAATTCATAATCACCGGGAATATATTTTTCCAATACGCCTGCCAAATGGGTTTGGTAGTTATAAGAAACAGCATCTCTCGGGCTGGATCCTTTTACTTTCCCATACGTTACACGGAGAGTAGAATTGGCATCCGGAAAGAACTTTCTGTCTTTATCGGTTTCCATTTGCTGTGCCATGAATGTTTTCTGTAGCTCATCGATTTTACCCTGTAAAGAAGTAAACTGAGGATCTGCTGTTTTCATGTAGGTTTCTCTCAGGGTAACATAAATCTGATAAATAGGATCTTTTTTCAAGGTCTTAATTAATTTATCCTGATTGGAAAATGCTTTTTCAATATCTTTGGTAGTAGAAGCTCCGTTTACTTCAGTTCTTCCTGTAATGATTGAGTTTTTAGAGGCGTCTTCAATCATTTGAATATTCTGAGCTTCATTCTTATACTTATCAAATCCTGCAGGTAAGAATTGAGGAGCTGTTTTATTGGCATATAATGCTAACAATTTTGCTGTAACCTTTGCATCCAATTCAGCACTGTAATCTTTGTAGAAAGAAGTTAATCTGTTTTTGAAAGAAGTGGTTGATTTTTCATCCATTCTACCGGCTTCTACAGACGTCACATAATTGTAATAAAGATTAGCCAGCATTAATGTTTCAGCATTTCTTAAAACTTCCGTGTAATAAGCGTTGTTAAGTGCATAAGGAGCCTGATCGTTGTACAATTTATTAAGCTGGTCCAATGTAGATTTGATCTCATGGTTTTTAGCCACCAAAGAACCTTCATACATTACTTTTTTCTCAACTGCATTAGATTTTTTTAACCCTTCAACTTCACCGATCCATTTTTTCCAGTAATTAGCTACGGAAGCATATTTTGAAGCATATTTGATACGTGTGGCATCATCAGTACGCATTTTTTCGTCCAATGTTTTTAACGCTACATCTCGTACTGCAATTCTTGCCGGATCGATTTCCTTCATGATTTTTTCAACAGCAATGGCCGGTAAATATTCCGTAGTTCTTCCCGGGAATCCGAATACGAAAGTGAAATCATTTTCATTTTTATCCTTAATGGAAACCGGAAGATAATGCTTCGGAACATAAGGAACATTGTCTTTTGAATATTCTGCAGGCTTATTATCTTTTCCTGCATAAATTCTGAACATAGAGAAATCTCCCGTATGTCTTGGCCAAACCCAGTTATCGGTATCGCTTCCGAATTTTCCGATACTTTGCGGAGGTGCACCTACTAATCTGATATCTTTGTAAGTTTCAATAGTATAAGCGTAATACTTATTTCCGTAATACATAGACTTTACAGAAATAGACTGGTAAGGTTCTATTTTTTGAGAGTTTTTGTAAACCTCGATATTATTGGCGATTTTTTTTGAAAGTTCAGGTTCTGTTAATTTATCCGTTCCTTCAAGAATTTGTTGGGTAACTTCTTTAATATCTACGATGAAATCTACTGTAACACCGGGATTAGGAAGTTCTCCATTCGTATTTTTCGCCCAAAAACCATTCGATAGAAGGTCGTTTTCTACCGTAGAATGAGCCTGTATCTGTCCGTATCCGCAATGGTGATTGGTAAGAAGCAGTCCTTTTGGAGAAATAATTTCGGCAGTACAGCCTCCGTTGAACTGTACTACAGCATCTTTAATACTTGGTTTCTGAACATTGAATATATCTTTAGCAGAAATTTTCATTCCCAAGTCTTTCATTTCCTTTTCATTAAGCTCTGTCGGGATCCACATTCCGCCGTATTGCTGGGCAATTCCTAAAGAAAAACTAAAGAATGCCGAAGCAATGAGAATATTACGTTTTATCATTACAAAAAATTTTGCCTAAAAATACATAAAATTAATTTTTTACTAAAGAAAAAGACCGCTTTTGAGGCGGTCTGGTTATTTTTTTGCTTAAAATTGGTAGGCAATAATTTTTTCGTCTTCCATGAGATTTTTCATTAAAGCTTCATGATGGGTGTTATTTCCTGTAATAACCCACGTTGTGGCAAGATTTCCCTGAGTATACTGTTGTTTTGAAAGAATGAATTTTAAATTGTTTTTTGCAAAAAGTTCTTCACAATGTTTGATATCGTGATAATCTACAACGGCAATTTTATATTCCCTGATTTTATGTTTTTTATCAATGAATCGTTCAAAATAAGTTAAAGAATTTAATACCAATAATACTAAAGCAGTTCCCAGTAAGGCAAGGTAAACATATCCGGAACCGACTGCCATTCCAATGGAAGCGGTTGCCCAGATTGTGGTTGCGGTTGTAATTCCCCCAATTTTATTATCATCTTTAAAAATAACTCCGGCTCCCAAAAAACCGATTCCTGTAATGATATTGGCTGCCAGACGATCCGGATTATTAATTCCTATTTTCAAGGATAGAACGGTGAACAAACAAGATCCAAAACATACTAAAATAAAGGTTCGCAAACCCGCCGATTTGTTTCGGTATTCACGCTCCGTTCCGATCATGATTCCTAGCACAACGGATATGAAAATCAATAACAGTTCATTCTGGATAACATAATGGTCTTTTAAAAATTCCATTCTTAAGATTTTAAACTTCCTTGATTAAAATTACAATAAAATCTTTGATAATAGGCTATGGTTTATAGAGCGTATCTTAAAACATCGGATGTGCGTTGGCAGATTTCTCAGGAACAGTTTCATGAACGTCCCAATGTTCAGCAATTTTCTTGTTTTCAATTCTGAAAATATCAATTACGGATTGCAGTTTCCCGTCTGGCAAAACATCTCTAACATGAAGGAAAACCAAATCACCTTCTGCTGCAATATGCTGAATATCAATTTTCGTTTTTGGCTCATTTTGCAACCAAACCTTTACTGCTTTTTCAAATGCTTCCGAGCCATCGGCAACATTGGGATTATGCTGAATGTAAGTCGGTAAAAGATAATGATCAATATTGGTAAAATCATGATCTCCGAAAATCTTCTGATAAAAATCTTTTACCAGCTTTTTATTGTACTCAAGGTCAGCTGCTGATGCTTTTTTACTTTGTGCACCTAATCCTGCTGAAAAAAGAAATAATCCTAGTAAAACGATAGTTGTGATAGCTTTTCCCATTTTTTTAATATTAATGTCTAACAAAGATAATTAAAATGTAATAAAAATTATTACACTTTGGTGGCGAATTTTAAAATGAAGAAAATAACTCTTATTAAAATTTAAAAATATTATGCATTAATCAGATCCAAAAACTGCTTGAAAAATTTACCTATAGTGAAGTAAAGAAACGGGATTAGAAAACTCTAATCCCGCATCTTAATATCATTACAGCTTTGATTCAACTTAATTTTTAATAAATTTCTGGGTTGTAATTTTATCTTTTGTAGAGAATTTTATAATATAATTACCTCTTGTAAGGTCTGAAACATTGATTGTATTGTTTTTTACTGAAGTTGTTCTTAAAATTCTTCCGGCCGTATCATAAATTTCAGCTTTTATAATTTCACTTTTAGATTGAATATTCAAAAGATCTTTTACAGGATTTGGATAAATGGTAATATCGTTGTTTCCTTCCCCGATTTCGTTGGTAGCCAAAACATTTTGAACAGTAGTTGTGTATGTATTCGTAATGATCGGCTGGTTGTAATCGAAGTAGATTTTTGCAGTATTGCTAAAGCTGTTTCCGGTAGTTAAAGTAGATTTTGTTTTAATTTTAAATGAAACATATCCATCATTAGTCGCATTATTAAATGGAAGTTGAATATTCTCAAAGATAAATTCTACAATATTTGGATTCGTAATTCTTGTTACAAAATTATGACTTGCATTCAAAGGAGTCAATGTTGACAGATCCAGTTTTGAAGTATCTATTTCATCTTTGACTACAATATTCTGTGCATTGGCGGTACCAGTATTTTCAAATCTGATTAGGTAATGCACATAGTCTCCTACCTGAACCTGAGTAATAGAAGGTCCTTCTAGACATGTTTTATCGTTTGGATCGAAAGCGTTGACTACAGTTTGATTTAATGTAAAGGTATTATCTGAAGGAGTTTCATCTGTTGCTCCGTTAATTTGAGTGGTATAATGAAGAATATCACCCCCGTTTAAAGGAGGAGTCTGTGTCGGCGTATTTAAATGCATGGTTACCGTGATTTCTTTCGTTTCAAATGGAAGAAGATTGGTGAAATTCCAATTTAAAACTCCTGTTGATTGAGAGTTGGGAGTAATGGTCGCACTTATATAATGACTGATATTGTCATTATACGTGAAACTTAAAGTTCCCGATTGTGTAGAGGTTCCCTTGTTTTTGTAGATGATTTTATATTTAGCATCAAAACCCGGTCTAGCAACAGTAATAGGAATAATTACTGTCTCTAAATCGTTATGAGTTCCATTTGCCGTTATGCAGAAATTCTGATTTAAAGGGCTTGTTTGTGTTGGAAAATTTGCAGTGAAGCTGGTTGGAGAAATATTAAAATAACTTGGATTTTCTAAGACAGGGGAAAGTGTATGTGATCCTGCTATTACTGGAATAGAATAATTACCAGAATTGTTGGCAATAAAACTTCCTGTTACAGTTCCATTCGTAATATTAAATTGTTGAAAAGCTTTATTCAGATCATTTATATCACAACCGTTATTGTTGTAATCATATTTTGTATTCCCTTGTATTGTATAAAAATTTCCTCCGGGTGTGAAAGAACAATATGAGTTTAATACAACATTTGGTTGATTATAATAAACTAAAAGTGAATTTATCATTCCAAGCTCAAAATCATCAACACAAATATATTTTAAATTTGGTGTGTTTGAAAAAATAGGGGTTGCATTTTGAGTATAATTATTTTTACCATTTTTAATATTAAAACTTATAAGATTAGGATTATTAGAAAAATCGAAATAGCTGAGCTGTGTAAGTTGTCCTGCATCAATGGTGGTGAATAAATTATTATTTACATATAGGCTTATTAAGATAGGAGCCGCTCCCAATGGAATTGTTGTAAGCTTATTATTATTAGCAACAATGGATAGTAAGTAATTGTTGTTATTTAAATTTAATGACGTAATCAAATTATTATTACATTCTAAGTTTTTCAGATTGGGGAAAAGAGAAATATCAAGTGAAGTTAATTGATTTCCACTACAAGAGAGAATTTGTAAATTTGGAACATTAATAACTGAAAAAGTTGAAACCTGATTGTTAGCAAAAGAGATCGTCTTCAGATTACTTAAATTATTTAGAGAAAGATTAGTAAGAGTATTGTTGGAAACATTAATAGATTCAATATTTGATAATCCTGATATTTGTAGGTTGGTCAAAACATTGTTAAAAGCAATTAATGATGTGAGATTAATAAACTGATTAATCCCTGTAAGATCAGAAATCGCACTACTGGGATTACCGGGGTTGCTGCTAGTACCTCCAATATTTAATTTATACACATTCAGTGCTTCTGAAACCTGAATTTCGTTATCTCCATTCGTATCAATTACAATAGATTGGTTTGAGCTGTTAATTGCTATGTTATTGGTTGTATTTGCCGATAGAAGTCTGGCTTTAAAAACAGGATCCGGAATGTTTACAATTTGTGCCTGAAACACAGAAAATAACAATACCAAAATTAAAAAGTAATTTTTTTTCATATAAATTATTAGTTTTAAATTCTTTTCAGAGTGAAAAACAAAAATATACCATTAAGATTGAATCTCAATGGTATAAAATGTTAAATTATTAAAGATATTATTTTTCTATCAGATCCAAAAACTGCTGCTCATCCAGAATTTCAATCGTTCCGATGTCTTGTGCTTTTTTAAGTTTGCTTCCTGCTTTTTCACCTACCACGAGATAATTAAGGTTTTTAGAAACTGCAGAAATATTTTTCCCGCCATGTTTTTCTACCATTTCTTCGGCAGATTCTCTTGTGAACAAAGATAGCTTCCCTGTGAAAAGAAATGTTTTTCCTTCTAAAGTGTTGGATAAAACTTCATTGGTGCTTTCTCCTTTTTCTAGTTGGACTCCGTAGGATTTTAGTCGTTCTATCATTAGAATGTTTTCGGAATTGGCAAAGAAATCTACGATGCTTACCGCGATTTTTGTTCCGATGTCTTCCACCTGACAAAGTTCTTCTACCGTCGCATTTTTCAATTCTTCAATAGTAGGGAAATTCTTAACCAGTTTTTTAGCGACCGTTTCACCCACATGCTTTATCCCAATTCCATATAATACCTTTTCAAAGGGGATTTCTTTTGATTTTTCGATTCCGGAAATGATATTCTGTGCAGATTTTTCGGCCATTCTTTCCAGTGGCAAAAGCTGCTCTTTCTTTAAAGTATAAAAGTCTGCCGGATTTTCAATCAGCTTTTCTCTGTAAAGCTGCTCGATGGTTTCGCTTCCCAGGTTCTCAATATTCAAAGCTTTTCTGGATACATAATGGATCATTCTTCCCACAACTTGTGGTGGACAGTGAAGTTCATTCGGGCAAAAATGAATCGCCTGGTCTTCAATTTTTACCAACTCTGTTCCGCATTCAGGACAATGCTTGATATATTCAATTTCCTTACTTTCATCTGTTCTTTTCTCAGTATTTACTCCGACAATTTTTGGAATGATTTCTCCACCTTTTTCTACATAAACGAAATCGTTTTCATGTAAATCAAGTTTTTTAATGATATCTTCATTATGCAAAGATGCCCTTTTTACAATCGTTCCGGCCAGCAAAATAGGTTTCAGATTGGCAACCGGAGTGATGGCTCCTGTTCTTCCGACCTGATAAGAAACACTTTGCAGTTCAGTTTCCACTTTTTCAGCTTTAAATTTATAAGCCATTGCCCAACGTGGAGATTTTGCCGTATATCCAAGCTGTCTCTGTTGTTTTAATGAATTGACTTTTAAAACAATACCGTCAATTTCAAAAGGTAGGTTATGTCTTTCAACATCCCAGAAAGTAATGAATTCTTTTACCTCATCCAAAGTCCTACATAATTTTGCCTGCTGAGAGGTTTTGAAACCCCAGCTTTGTGCTTTCTGAAGCAGTTCCCAATGCGATTCGGCAGGAATATCTTCGGAAATAAACTGATATAACACTGAAGAAAGTCCGCGTTTTCTCACTTCGCCGCTGTCCTGCATTTTTAAGCTTCCACTGGCTGTATTTCTTGGATTCATGAACGGATCAAGCCCTTCTTCCTCACGTAATTTATTGATTTTATCAAAGTTTTTTCTGGTCAGATAAATTTCACCGCGCATAAAGAAATGTTCAGGAAAATCACCTTTTAATTTCAACGGAATATCCGAAATGGTACGGACATTAGCTGTAATTTCATCGCCCTGAAACCCGTCTCCACGAGTGACAGCCTGCGCTAATTTCCCGTTTTCATACAAAATAGAAATGGAAGCCCCGTCATATTTAAGCTCTGCAACAAACTCTACGGGTTCATCAATGGTTTTGATAATTCTTTTTTCCCAGTCTTCAAGATCATTAAAATCATAAGAATTGTCCAGAGAATACATTCTGAATTTATGCTGAACCGTTGGGAAAACTTTTGTTATTCCTCCTCCGACACGTACGGTAGGCGAGTTTTCATCATAAAACTCAGGATATTTTGCTTCCAGATCACGGAGTTCTTCCAACAGCATATCAAAATCAAAATCTGAAATTGTCGGAGTATCAAGAAGGTAATAGTTTTCATTATGCTGATGAAGCTCTTTGCGTAGATCTTCTATTTTTTGTTGAATGTTGTCGGACATTGGGTTTCTATCTTTTAAGCAAAAGTAATTAAAGTAATCGCATTTAAAAAATAGGTGAATTAAATATTCTGAGAAAATTAAAATCTATTAATACAGCCTAATCTACTGATTAAATAGCTGATAAAATGCCTGTTTACAATGGTTTAACATAATGTTATTATTTAATTGAAAAAATGTTAAAATTATCTTAAACACCTGACCTTGAGGGTCGATATACCTTTGCACAGCTAATTTGACAAAATGAGAAAAGTAAAGATTGTATTGGGATTATTGTTCTTGAGTTTCGGAACACTGGCGTATGCACAAACCACGCAGGCGTCGATTGTAGGAAAGGTAACTGGCGTTGGAAAAACGGCTCAGGAGAAAGTGAAAGTGACGATTATTAATGAATCTACAGGTTTTAAAACCGAAACTGAAACCAACTCAAAAGGAGAGTATATTTTCAAAGAAATTCCTTTGGGCGGACCTTATACGGTAATCGTAAATGATGAGAAAAGAGAAGGATACACGGTGAATTTCGGAGATCAGGTGACGGTAAATATGGATTTAGCCAGTGAAAAAAGAATCGAAGAAGTGGTTGTTGCCGGGAATCTTAAGAATAAGATCGGAAATCTTGGCGCTGCAACTGCAATTACCGCTAAGAATATTGGAATCTTACCGGTGAACGGAAGAAATTTTGCGAGCCTTACCGAGCTGTCTCCTTTGAGCGGTAAAAATGGAAACTTATCCGGGCAATTAAGTTCTTCCACCAACTTTACCATTGATGGAATGACGGCAAAAAACCCAACTTCTGCAGGAGCTACAACCAGCCGAAGCGGTGCTCCATTTTCTATTTCAATTGAAGCCGTGCGTGAATTTAAGATTACCACGAACCAGTACGATGTCACATTGGGAAGAAGTGGTGGTGGAACAGTAAGTGCGGTTACAAAATCAGGGACTAATAAGTTTTCAGGAAGTGCTTGGGAATATTTGAGAACCAACTGGCTTTCCAGTCCGTATGATATTCGCGGAAATAAAAGGAATAATGATTTCTCAACTTCTCAGTTCGGTTTCTCATTGGGAGGTCCGATCATTAAAAATAAATTACACTTCTTCGCAGCATGGGATCATCAGTTGGATTCTAGGCCGTTGATTATTGCTGATATTAAATCGAATGAAGATGAAGCGAGATTCAATATTACCAACCAGACTCTTAACCAGTTCCTGGATATTGCCAGAGCAAAATATGGTGTTGGAAATACACCGCAGTTCGGAAGTTTTGATAAAGTACGAAACTCGGATGCCGCATTTTTACGTTTGGATTGGCAAATTAATGATAAACACTTATTGACATTAAGAAACAATTTTACATATGATCTGAATAAAAATGGATTAGGAGATAATACGGCGATCAATTTCTTTGAATCTTATGGGAATGACAAAAACTTAGATAACAGTTTACTATTGACGTTAAGATCAAATTTAAAACCTAATTTAACCAATGAATTGAAGACTCAGTATTTATATACTTCCCAGGATAGTTATCAGAATGATGAGTTAGGTCATCCGGTTCCCAGAGCTATAGTGGAAGGAGTCGCTTCAAAAATTTATGATAATAGTACGAAAACCACGAGTATTCAGATTGGTGGCCACCGATTCGGTCAGGAAAGTTTCAGAAATAATGTATTCCAGCTGGTAGACAATTTATATTACAATACGGATAAAGTAAAATATACATTCGGAGCTGATTTAATGTATACAAAAGCAAGATCTGTGTATGGAAGTGAAGTGAACGGGAAATTTTATTATCAGGGAATTAATGCTTTTAATAACATGATCTCCAACAGGTATTACAGGGAAGTTCCTTTGCTGGATGATACTTCAGTTAAGTCCAGTATCTGGAATATTGGGGTATATGGACAATTTCAGACAAAAATTGCAACCGGTTTAGACTTTATGGGAGGTTTGAGATTGGATTACGGAGGATATCCTAAAGCTGAATTCAATCAAAAACTGTATGATGAAATGGGAATCAGAACGGATAATAAAATTAAATCTTTTGTAATCCAGCCAAGATTCCAATTTGATTGGAATATTAATGAAGCAAATAAAGACTATGTGAAATTCGGAGCCGGAATTTTCTCATCTGATATCAATAATTACATGATTATTAATAATTTGGTGTTTGACGGGAAACATTTGGCAACATTGGATGTAAATCCTTCTCAAATTGGGCTTACTCCGAATTTTATAGAATATAGAAATGATTATAGTACTGTTCCTAGTCTGGCTCAATATCAGCTTCCAACAATTAATTATACAGGAAAAGATGCTAAAATCCCGATTATATACAAAGCTAATTTTTCTTATACCCATTTCTTTAATGAAAGATTCAGAGCGGGAGTTGCGGGATATATGGCATTAGGAAGAAATAATTATTTCTATTATGATCGTAATATGGTAACAACTCCTTTCATTACTTTGGCTAACGAAGACGGAAGAGGAGTCTATGTGCCTGTAAGCGCCATTACAAACAATACTAATAATACGGTAACCCTTGACTGGAAAGAGGGAAGAATTAATAAAAACTTCGGAAGAGTTCTGGAATTGGTAAGTGACGGAAAGGTAAATCAGTTTTCATTTGTAGTAGACACAAGTTATCGTTACTGGAAAGATGGAGAAATTACAGCAAGCTACACGTGGTCTGATATTAAAGATAATACATCTTATAACGGAAATGTAGCGAACTCAGCCACTTTATCAACTCCGGTTCAGAGCGATCCAAGAGATTTGAGAATGACGTACTCAGACAACCAGTTTAGAAATAAAGTAGTGATCTACGGAAACTCACCTACTATTGCCGGATTTACTTTAGGGATCAGATATTCGGGAATCGGAGGAACTCGTTTTTCTTTAACTGCAGGAGGAAATATTAATGGAGATTTCGTAGATTCTAATGACCTGGCTTATATTTTTCCAAACTTAACAGAGTCCTTGCTTAATGATCCTGAAGTAGGAAAGGCATTGAAAAACTATATTACAGATTATAATAACAAAATTGCTGAAAGAAACGGAGGTAAAAACGGGTTTTATGGAGTTTGGGACGTAAGAGTGGTGAAGAAAATCAAATTTGAAAAAATTGGGGCATTTGAACTTTCTGTTGATATTTTCAACGTTGCAAATCTACTCAACAGAGAGTGGGGGGTAAACAAATCCTATACAAATATGGCTTTGTACAGAGCTACAAAATTCAATACGACAACCCAGCAGTTTGAATATGTAAGAAATACAAACGGATTGGCTCCGCTATCAGGAAATCCTTATCAGATTCAGGTAGGCGCAAAGTACTCATTTTAATAAATTAAATATTACTTTTATCTAAAAGTTTCAAAGCTTTTTATACAAACTATCAAATTATATTATGAAAAAAATTATCTTAGGGTTAGCAGTTTTAAGCACAGTCGTAATGAAGGCACAAACCCAGATTATTGCACACAGAGGATATTGGCAGACACAGCCACCCACAACGGAAAATTCATTAAAGTCGTTGGAAAATGCTCAGCATCTGAAAATATACGGATCTGAGTTTGATGTAAGAATGACCAAAGATGGCGTTTTGGTAGTCAACCATGATGAGCATCACGGAAAAATGGAGATTTCGGAAACTGATTTTAAAGAACTGGAAACCCTGAAATTGTCGAACGGAGAGAAATTTCCCACTTTAAAAGACTATCTAAAGCAGGGTAAAAAAGACAAATCGCTGAAATTGATTGTAGAAATAAAGCCGGATAAGACAAAAGAAAAAGAAGATGAATTAACGGCAAAGACCCTTAAGATGATCAAAGAGATGAAGCTTGAGTCTCAAAGTGAATTTATCTCTTTCAGTCTGAACATTTGTAAAGAGATCAAAAGGCTTGAGCCCACATTTAAAGTGCAGTATTTAAGAGGAGAATTATCTCCCGAACAGATTAAAAATGAAGGTTTAGATGGTTTGGATTATCACTTTAGTATATTCCAGAAGAATCCTACCTGGATCTCCAAGGCAAAAGCTTTGGGACTGATTACCAATTCCTGGACAGTGAACGATGTTGCTGTGTATGAAGAATTAAAAAAACAGGGAATAGGTTTCATTACAACCAATATTCCTGATCAGTTAAAAGGTAAATAATCGTTTTTATCAGAAGATGTTTTATACAGTCTGTTTCTTTAGAGACAGGCTTTTTCTGTGTTAATCTGAAGATGGGTAAAACTTTATCCAGAAGGGAAAAGCTTTATTTTATCAGGAAAAGACAATAAAGATATGCAAATACAATGTTGATTCGATATTAAAAATACATAATTATTTTAAGTAAATGATAACCAGTGTTTTGGTGTTTTTTGTTCAAAATGAATTAATATTTGGTTTAATGATTCTTTAATAAATGTTAAAACATTGTTAAAACCCTTATGGACAGGTCGTTTTAATTTTGCGCAAACAAAAAGGATATGCGTAAAGAGACTCAAAAGTTACTGGTTTTGTCACTGTTAGGATTAGTCAGTGTCAATCTAGCGGCTCAGCAAAAAGCTAAGAAAGATACCATTAAAAGTATTGATGAGGTGGTTGTAACAGCATTAGGGATTAAAAGACATGATAAATCTTTGGGATATGTTGCTACAAAAGTAGAGGGAGAAGAATTTACCAAAACTCAGAATAATAACTGGGCACAAGCTTTAGAAGGTAAAGTGGCCGGTTTGAAAATTCAGACAGCGGGATCGGGCCCGTTGGGGACTTCTAAAATTACATTAAGAGGTGCAATTTCTATGAACCTGGATCAGAATGGAGCGCTTATCGTAGTAGATGGAGTACCATTAGGAGGAACCAGCACAAGCAATGGTAGTGATGCGTATGCAGCGGGATCGGGTGGCGATGTACCCGTAGACTTCGGAAATAATTTTAACAGTATCAACCCGGATGATATTGAATCGGTAACGGTATTGCAAGGAGCTTCTGCGGCAGCTTTATATGGTTCTAGAGGAGCAGGCGGGGCCATTATGATTACGACAAAATCAGGAAAAAATAAGAATGGAAAAGTAAATGTAACCTTTAATTCTTCCTCTAGTTTTGATTCAGTTTTAAAATGGCCGGATTATCAGCATGAGTACGGACAGGGAACTTTGGCGAAAAATTCTGCAGGACAATACTATTATTCTTATGGAGCTTCAGCAGATGGAGTAAGTACAGGAGGAACGAGTAGTGCTTTCGGGCCTAAATTTAACGGGCAGTATTATTTTCAATATGACCCAACCATAGAAGGACAAAGTAAATCGAGACAGCTCTGGAGATCTTATGATAATAATGTGAAAGATTTTTGGCAGACGGGGAGCACTTATTCCAATACATTAGGAGTAGAAGCATCTAATCAAAATACAGCTTTCAGGACATCTTTAACCTATCAAAAAAATGAATGGATGATGCCTAATACGGGATTCGACCGTTTTAATTATGCATTGTCACTAGACCATCAGCTGAACTCAAAGCTGAAAGTGGTTGGAAAATTTGCTTTCAACAGTACGAAAAGTGACAATCTTCCGGCGACGGGATATAACAACCAGTCGATTTCGTATTTCATGATTTTCCAGAATCCGAATGTAGATTTGGCTTGGTATAAACCTGTTTGGAAGCAGGGGCAGTATCAGATTGCACAGATTCACCCTTTCAGTTCTTTTATTGATAACCCTTATCTTATTGCGTATGAAATGCTGAATGGTTTAGATAAAAAATTTATCAATAGCAATATCACTGCGACTTATAGTTTAACGAAACAATTTGATATAATGCTTCGTTCCGGGTTAGAAGTAACCAACGAAAAAAGAACAACCAAAAGACCTTGGAATTCCGCGAACTATGCTCAAGGGTATTACAGAGAACAATACATCAAAAATTCCGAGTACAACACAGACTTATTACTTACTTACAAGAATAAACTAGGCAAATTAAACTATAATATTTCTGCCGGAGGAAATATAAGATACAACGAATACGTTCAAAACGATTATAAAGCAACTGGCCTTAGAGTGGCAGGTTTATATGAACTTACGAATGCAGTTTCTTTACAATCTCTGTTTCCAATTCCTGGAGATAAAGAAATGAACAGTATTTATGGTTTGGTAAACTTAAACTATAATAATATTTGGTTTGTAGATGTGACGGCAAGAAATGACTGGAGTAGTGCTTTACCAAAAGAAAACAGGTCTTATTTTTATCCATCTGTAGCCACTTCATTTATTCTTTCCGATGCATTGAAATTGAAGTCAAAATCATTTAACTATTGGAAATTAAGAGGTTCCTGGTCTCAGGTAGGGAATGATACAGAACCTTATAAACTTTATCAATACTTCAATTCTAGTGGCTTTACAGGTGGGGCAGAAACCAACAATGTTTTGCTGAATGCCAATCTGAAGCCGGAAATGAATACCAATATTGAAGCAGGGATGGATTTTGGATTCTTTAATAACCGTTTGAATTATATTGTAACGGTTTATCAAAATAATACTAAAAATCAGATTATTCCGGTACAAACACTTGCAGAAAGTGGCTATACTCAGAGAATGATCAACTCAGGAGAAGTAAGAAACCGGGGTGTTGAGATGATGCTTACCGCTACACCGGTAAAATCCAAAGATTTCTCTTGGAATGTTTCTGCTAACTGGTCTTTAAACAAAAACAAAATACTTTCACTTCCTGCTGAATTTCAAGGGCAGCCTTATACCATGTCAAGTGTTGGAGGAGTTTTATTTTACAATGCTGTTGTAGGAGGTTCTTTAGGAGATATGTATGGATATAAATTACAAAGAGCCCCGGACGGACAGGTAATTTACGGAGCAGATGGTCTTACTGCGAAATCTACAGAAATAGAATACGTAGGAAATGCCTATGCTAAATGGAGGATTGGTTTACAAAACTCTTTCAGGTATAAGAACTTTGCTGTGAGTTTCTCTATTGATGGGCAGTACGGTGGTAGAGCGTATTCACAATCACATCACAAAATGTCTGAGCAGGGTAAGCTTACCAATACTTTGATGGGAAGAGAAAATCCTGAGGGAATGATTGTAGGGCAGGGTGTTGTGCAAAATGCAGACGGAAGCTTTTCTCCAAATACAAAAGGAGTACTTCTTACCAGTTATTATGCGGACTATTACAGAAGAGCCAATATTGAAACTAACTCGTTCGATACCTCTTTCGTTAAACTAAGAGAAGCTAATATTACTTATTATTTCCCTAAAGACTTAGTAAAATCTTTAAAAATGACAGATTTAAGTCTTTCAGTTTTCGGTAGAAACCTTTGGATGTGGACAAAATTCCCACTTTTCGATCCTGAAGCGGCCACTTTAAATAATGGCTCTATCACTCCTGGAGCAGAAGTCGGGCAGTTACCGACAGCCAGAACAGTAGGGATTCAACTTAATGTTAAATTTTAAAAACCTAATCATCAGATAGTCTTTCAAAGATTTTTAAGACAATTCTAAATGACATTTAACAACTATAAATCTACATAATGAAAAATATAATACTTAAATTTTTTGGTCTTTTTGCAGTAGCCTGTACTTTGACTTCTTGCGACAGGAATTTTGAAGAAATAAATACAGATACCAGTAAGTTGTATAATCCTACCGCAGGAAGTTTGCTTGCACCGGTGCAGTATAATATGGCTTCAACGGGATATATGAGGGCCAATGATTTTACGTTTGATATCATGCAGGAGGCTATTGATTTTCCCAATGAATCAGTAACTAACGTAAGCCGATATTATATCAGTGAATCTACAGGAACAGGTTATTGGAATAGTTCCTACAAATGGCTGAAACAAGTAAGAGATATTTACAATCTTGCCACAGCGCAAAACAACAAAAACTATCAGGCAATTGCTATGGTGATGAATGCCTGGCTGTATGCTAATCTTACCGATACTTTTGGAGACATACCTTTTTCTGAAGCATCACAACTTGCCGAAGGAATCAGTCAGCCAAAATTTGATAAACAAAAAGATATTTATATAAAACTTCTTGATGATCTAAAAACAGCCAACTCTCTTTTTGTAACAACCACAACTCTTACAGATACCGATTTGTTTTACAATGCCAACAAAGACGTAAACGGAATCCTGAAATGGAAAAAATTCTGTAATTCACTTTCATTAAGATTGTTGACCAGAATCCTGAAAAAGAACGGTGAGATTAACGTATATCAAAGAATAAACGAAATTGTAAACGACCCTACAACATATCCCATTTTTACCGCAAACACAGACAGTGCAATGCTTGGCATTACAGGAATTGAGCCTCTGAGTGCTCCTATCGCGAGATATCAGGATTTTACTACAGGACGTGCTGCCGGAGAATTTTTTATAAATACAATTAAAAATAATTCAGCGACTGATCCAAGATTAGCGAGGTTTTTTTCTACGGCGAAAGATCTTGCCACCAACGCAAGTTTAGGGTATAAAGGAGCTCCTGTAGGATATGCAGCAGGAACTACTTTTAGCTATCAGCCTTCTAACGTGAGTGCTACAAACTTGGCGATTGCCCCTTTTAATATTTTTGTTATGCATTATTCTGAATTACAATTTATCCTTGCAGAATTAGCATTTAAAGGAATTATCACGGGAAATGCACAAACTTATTACGAAAAAGGAGTCCAGTCTGCTATTGAACAATGGGGACTTACCATGCCTGCAGGATATTTGACAGGTGCTAATGTTGCCTATAACAATACTTTAGAAAGAATCATGATTCAGAAATACCTTGCTCTTTTTTTCGTAGATGGACAACAGTGGTTTGAGCAAAGAAGAACAGGTTATCCAGTAATGCCTAATAACGGGGGATTGCTTAACGATGGCAAAATGCCACAGAGACTTTTATATCCGCCGTTGACAAAAGTATTAAACACAGAAAATTATCAATCGGCAGTTCAGTCTATGGGTGGAGATAATATTAATGTAGTTAACTGGTGGAATCAATAAACTTTCAAAAAGAATAAAAATGAGTACAAAACTTATAATGCCGTGCCTTTTAATTTCAGCAATAGCATTTTCACAAACTTCTGTTTCGGGATATGTGTATGAAGATATCAACAAAAATCAGAAGAAAGAAAATAAAGAAAAAGGAATTGAAGGAGTAGCGATTTCTAATGGGGAGCAGGTTGTTTTAACCGATAAAAATGGAAGATACAGCTTACCGGTTCAGGAAGGGCAAACGATTTTCGTGATTAAACCTTCAGGGTATATGACTCCCGTAAATGAAAATAACTTGCCTCAATATTATTATCAATATAAGCCTAAAGGTTCACCTGCAGATTTTAAATACAAAGGTTCTGCTCCGACGGGAGAGCTTCCGAAAGAAATTAATTTCGCTTTAAACAGGCAGAACGAAAGCAAAAATTTTGATATTCTGGTTTTCGGAGATCCGCAGCCTTATACGGAAAAGCAGTTGGATTATTTTAAAAGAGCGATTGTCAATGAGGTTAAAACGACCAAGAAAAATGCAGTGTTGGGAATCAGTTTAGGAGATTTGGTGGGAGATGATCTAAGCCTGCAAAAACCTTATGCAGAGGTAATGGAGGAGATCGGTTTGCCTTGGTACAATGTGATGGGAAACCATGATATGAATTACGAAGCTAAAGAAGACAGGCTTTCTGATGAAACTTTTGAATCAAATTTTGGACCTGCTAATTATTCTTTCAACTATGGAAATGTTCATTTCATTGTTTTAGACGATATTTTATATCCGGATCCTAGAGACGGAAAAGGCTATTGGGGAGGATTCCGTGAAGATCAGCTGAAATTTGTGGGAAACGATTTGAAACTCGTAGATAAAAACAAATTGATTGTTGTCTCTTTCCACATTCCATTGGAACATAAAAATGAAGACAATTTCAGAAACTCGGACCGTCAGAAATTATTTGATTATTTGGCTCCTTTTCAAAATGCATTGATTTTATCAGCGCATACGCATATTCAACAACAAATTTTCTACGGAAAAGCGGCAGGTTGGAGCGGCTCAAAAGATCTTCATGAATACAACGTAGGAACAACCTGCGGAGATTGGTGGTCCGGAACTTCAGATGATTTGGGATTACCGACCTCAACCATGAGAGACGGTACCGCAAAAGGATATTCTTTTATCAGCTTCAATGACAATCAATATAAAGTTAAATACAAAACAGCTGGGAAACCGGAAGATTATCAGATTAATCTATATGTTCCGAAAGTAATTCCTTACCCATCAAAAACATCTGCGAAAATCTTGGCTAATTTCTTCATGGGAAGCAAAAAAGACAAAGTGGAATACAGGATTGACGACGATAAGTGGGAATCAATGGACTATGATGAAACCTTAGATCCGAATTTTGTAATGTCGGTGTTCAAATGGGATACCACACAAAATATTTTCCCGGGAAGAAGACCTTCAAATCCGGAAATCTCAAAACACATCTGGACAGGAGATTTCTCTAAAAAGCTTTCTTTAGGAAAACATAAAGTTGAGGTAAAGGCGACGGACATGTATGGAAATCAGTTCTCAACATCACAGGAATTTGAGGTTCAAAACTCAATTCTTATTCCTTAATTTTTCAATTTTTATTATACTTTCAAATGAAGCCGGCCCTTTTTAGGGCCGGTTTTGCTTTTCATTAAAGACACTCCAGCTGCTTAAATGTTATGCTTAGCTTGCCGAAACATCCTTTATATGGATACGTATAAAATTTAGGTTTCATCAACATTATCCAGATCATCTTTCGTAAATTTGCTTACACGAATAAAATACTATTTAATATGAATATAAGCGGAAAAAATGCCATCATTACAGGTGGAGGAAGAGGATTAGGAAAAGCGGTAGCATTAGCATTGGCCAATGAAGGAGTGAATATAGGAATTACCGGAAGAAACGAAGAAAACCTTAAAAATACGGTAGAAGAAATCAAAAATATTGGGGTAAACGCAGCTTATGCCGTTTTTTCTGTTGACAATGAAGCTGAAGTAAAATCAGGAATCGAATCTCTGGCAGAACAATTGGGTGGAGTTGATATTCTGATTAACAATGCAGGAATCGGAGACTTCGGTTCCATTGAAGAAATGCCTTCCGAAACTTGGGAACAGGTGATTAAAACCAATCTTTTCGGAGTATATTATGCTGCAAAAGCAGTTCACCCGTTCCTGAAAGCAAAAGGAGAAGGAGATATTGTTAACGTAGCCTCTACAGCAGGTTTGAAAGGCGGACCGAATATGTCAGCGTACGCCGCTTCAAAAGCAGCGGTGGTTTCCTTATCACAATCGATGATGGCAGAATGGAGAAAACAGAATATTCGTGTGATCACACTTACGCCAAGTACAATTGCTTCTGATATGTCCATTCAGGGAGGACTTACAGACGGAAATCCAGACAAGGTGCTTCAGCCGGAAGATTTCGCAGAATGGGTAAGAGATATTCTGAAAATGAACAGACGTGCTTTGATAGCAAATGGTTCTATTTTCTCTACAAATCCATAGAATTCGAAATTCAAAGTTTAGAGTGTAAGGTTTAAAATTAGCAGCAAAGAATTTTTCCTCTATTCTGATAAAGAATCAATAGGAGCGGGCTTTAGCCCGCTTTCTGTTTTCATGGGCTCTATATGGCTTTAGCCAAAGCTTAGAATTTTCCTGCAATAAGAAATCTGTATCATCTTCGTAATCTGTGGAATAAAATCTTCACCAATAAACTTTCCTGGTACATTCATTCAAAAAACGTAAAAATCCCTGATTCCAGCCAAATTTACTTCATCATTTTTTTAACAATAATAACATTAGTATTTTTGCAGCAAATTATTCACATGCAAAATTATTTAGAATTCGATTTTAAAATCTCTCCGCTTCAGCCCTGGAATGAAATATTAATGGCTGAGCTTATTGAGATAGGCTTCGACAGTTTCACAGAAGAGCTGGAAGGGATTTTGGGGTATATTCAGAAAGACTTATTCAATGAAGAAGATCTTAAGGCACTTCCGCTTTTCCAGAATGAAGAAGTAAAAATAGAATACACTTTTCAGGAAATGCCGAATATCAACTGGAATGAAGAATGGGAAAAGAATTTCGAACCGATCAATATTGATGATAAAGTATTAATCAGAGCAGAATTCCATGAATCTGTTCCGGGAATGCATGAGATTATCATTCAGCCCAAAATGTCGTTCGGAACGGGACATCATCCTACGACCCATTTGATGATCCAGCAAATGATGGATATCGATTTCAACGGCAAAAAAGTATTGGATATGGGTTGCGGAACCTCTGTATTGGCGATTTATGCAAAACAAATAGGAGCGGGAGAGACCAAAGCGATTGATATTGACGAATGGTCTGTGGAAAACTCAAAAGAAAATGCTGTAAGAAATAATGTAGAGTTAGATATCGAATTGGGAACTGCTGAAAATTTAGGCAAAGAAAATTACGATATTATTCTAGCCAACATCAATAGAAATATCCTTATTTCAGATATCCCTACCTATGTTTCGGTACTGAATGAAGGTGGTAAATTATTGCTTTCCGGACTATGTTTCTTTGATGTAGATGATATTCTGGAAGTTTGTAAAGAAAATGGCTTAGAACTTAAAAAACAGCTTCAAAGAGAAGAATGGGTAAGCTTATTGCTTGAAAAATAACCACATTTTTTAACCTTAAACTTAGCCTAAACCTAAATTATGAAAACCTTATTCACTGTTTTATTTTTATTCATTATTCAGATTTTTTCCGCGCAGGAAGAAGATTACGAATACGCCAACGGAGTTTTCCATTTTGAAGAAAATAAAACACAGAAAATATTTACGGATTGGACAAGAATCCGACAATCTCCCAATGTGAATGCTCAGATTTTGGATTCTTTGCAGACGAATCAACCGATTGTAATTCTTAAAAAAGAAGAAGCCATTCTGAAGTTGGGAGAAAGAAGAGCCAATTGGTATAAGATTTCCTATCAGAAAGGAGATAAAACTTCCGAAGGTTATGTTTGGGGTGGGAACCTTTGTGTGGGCTACAGAAATAAAAACGGCTATGATTTTCTATTTGGCTTAACGAAAACGGTCAATAAAAAAGACAAACAGTCTCCCGAAATAACGGTCCAGCAAAATATTGCATCGATAAAAGTGCTGGAAGGAAATACTTTGATTGATGAGGTTTCTTTCGAGACGGGTTCAGGTGAAAGCCTGAGTTTTGGGACATTTAATATTGAAAGCAATCATAAATTGCAAAACGTGGAACTGACATTAAAAGCAACTGTTTCCGGCGAAGCATGCGGAATTCCGAGTTATGACCAATATGTTTTGTTTAAAGATAAAAAGATGATTGTTCTTCCTCAGCTTATGAATGTTGGAGATGCCGATATATATTATCACAGCGAAGAATTTGTTTTCCCGAATGATAAAGGCGGAGTTCCGAATGCCTTTATTTTTAAAATGGAAGAAATGGAAAAAGATGACAGGGATCGTGAAAAGAAGAAAAGAGCTTCAAAGACGTATCTTTGGGATGGAAGTTCTTATAAATTGAAATAGAAAAATTTAAAATAAAAACACCTGCTTTAAACAGGTGTTTTTTTATTTAATCAGCCTTATTTTTCAGCAACATCAGAAGGCTATATGCGCCTTTCTGTACAATTTTTTTATCCTTTAAATAATCTGCTTTTAAAATTTCCGTGAAGTGATCATCTGCAATTCCGGTATTCACGGGAATCATCTTATATTTTTTATGGCCCAAATCTTTAAAAATATAATTTTTATTTTCAAAAGAAACAACGGATTCATTAGGAAGACCTATTGTATAACGACTGTTCACGGTAACTTCGGCATTAATGTACATTCCTTTGATAAATTCAGGATTCGGACTTGAAAGTTTCGCAACAGCCATCGACGAACCTCCATTTTCAATACTCGGAACAATACTTATAATTTTTGCAGCCGATTTTTTATCAGGGTTTTGATTGTTGTACACTAAGATCTCCTGTCCGATTTTTACATCATTGACATCATTTTCAAAAACCTTTAATTCAAGCAGTAAACCGGAAGGATTGATAAGCTCAAACAACGTATCCGAAGGATTAATATACTGCCCGTTATTCACTGAAATTTTGCTTACAAAACCACTGAAAGGAGCATAAATATTAATCCTGCTTCTAATATTGGATGAATTTAAACCTTGGGCATTGATTCCAATCATTCTTAGCTTTTCTTCCAGTCCTTTCAATGTTGCATTCAACGTAGAATAATCTGCCTGAGCTATTTGCAGGGTTTTATCACTGCTTGCTTTGCTGGTATTCAGATCTTTTTGACGGTTGAAATTCAGTCTTGCAGATTCCAGTTGTGCTTTGGTTACCAGATAATCCTGTTGAAGCTGAATAAACTGTTGATCTTCAACTACAGCCAAAACCTGTCCTTTATTGAAATGACTTCCGTTAATCACATTGATCGACTTAATATGACCGCCCATAATGCTGGAAACCGAACTGATATGAGACGGCGCAATTTCCACTTTCCCATTTAGACGAACGAGTTTTTGCATTGTTTTTTCCTGAATCATTGTTGTTGTTAAACCAACCGATTGTATTTGCTGATCTGACAATTGAACTGTATTTTGGTCTTTCTCTTTGAATTTTGTGTTTTCGTACACCGTTTTTTCTTCCTCTTTTTTTCCTGAGCAGGAAGTTAAAGCCAGGATTATGCTTAAACTGAAGATTGCTATATTTTTAAGATACATTTCGCTGTTATTTTGATAGTAAGAAATTAAGTTCCGCGCCGATTTGATTGAGCTTCTCGAGATTGTCTATATAATCAACCTTGGTTTTTACAGCCTGGTTGGTCAGAATAACCCAGTCCAGATAATCGATCTCACCCACTTCCATTTGCTTTTGAGCAGTTTTTAAAATCGTTTCAGACTTAGGAAGCTGTTTCCGTTCATAATTTTCAACGATTTTTAGTTGATTGGTATAAAGAGTTACCTGTTGTCCGAATCTGTTTTTCAGTTCAATTTCTTTTAATTGATATTGATTTTCAGAAATCGCCACTTTAGCTTTTGTTGCTTTGGCCAGTGCTCGTTGACCTTTTGTAAACAAAGGAATTCCGACACCGATCTGAACTGCATTAAAACGGTTGTTATTAAGGTTTTTCATGCTTTGGTTCGTGTATCCAATCAATAAGTCCGGCAACAGTTTAGATTTTTCAAGCTGGGCTTCTGCTTCGTTGACTTTAATTTGCTGATGTAAATATTGCAATTCAGGATGTTGCTTAACCATTTCTTCTGAGACCTGAAGATTAATATTCATCGTTGGTTTATCAGAAATTGGCTGATACTGTGAATCTGACTGAAGCAGTAACTGAAGCTGAAGTTGGGCAATATTCAAATCATTTTCAAGCATATTCAATTGATTTTTTGCCTGTTCCTTTTGAATTTCAGCGGTAGATTCTTCCATAATATTGGCTTCTCCTTTTTTCAGTCTCAGGCTGGCTTTATCGGCAAAACTGCTGTACAGTCCGCTGATGTATTCAATCACTTTTTTCTTTTCCTGAAGCGTCAGAATTCGGTAAAAAACATCGGAAACTTCCTTCGTCAGTTGGGCTTTTGTCAGACTTTGGTTGATAACACTCGCATTCCATTCCGCATCCAACATTTGTTTTCTTTTAGTATAAACCGTCGGAAAACTGAAACGTTGGGAAATGGAGAACGAATTATCAGTTTCAACACCATTGATTTGCCCGATTTGTGTACTGACTTCTGTTTGGGGAATATCTAGATAACTCGCCTTTAATTTTTCCTGATATTCAGAAACTAATCTTGAATTTTTTAAAGTCCCGTTTTGCTGAAAAGCTTTTTCCAGAGCCTGTTCGTAAGTAATATTTTCCTGTGCGTTCATCATTCCGAAAGAAATCAGGAATAAGAATGCCGCTATTTTTTTATGTTGGTTTGAAAATTTCATTTTAATTACATTATAATTGATTTATGAATGAGCCTGATACTTTTTCTTTTTACTGATCCGTTCAAATAAGACATACAGAATGGGTAAAACGAATAAAGTCAGAAGCGTTGCAAGCATCAAACCTCCGATAACTACGGTTGCTAAAGGTCGCTGAACTTCCGCTCCGGCTCCGTTACTGATGGCCATCGGTAAAAATCCTAATGAAGCCACAAAAGCGGTCATTAAAACCGGACGAAGACGGATTCTCGTTCCCATCAAAACGATCCGGCTTAAGTTGGTAACACCATCTTTTTTCAGACGGTTGAACTCGGAAATCAAAACAATTCCGTTCAAAACAGCCACTCCGAAAAGAGCGATAAATCCAACGCCGGCACTGATGCTGAAAGGCATTCCTCGCAGTGCTAAAAAGTAAATCCCTCCAATTGCAGACAATGGAATCGCTGTGTAAATCAGCAAACTGTGTTTTACAGAACCGAAAGCAAAGAACAGCAATAAGAAAATCATGACTAGAGAAATCGGAACGGCAATTCCTAATCTGGATTTGGCTTCATTTAAATTTTCAAAAGCGCCGCCGTAAGAAATGGTGTACCCTGCGGATAGCTTTAAGTCTTTATCAACCTTCTGCTGAAGCTCTTCCACGATACTTTGAACATCTCTTCCTCGAACATTAAATCCAACCACGATTCTACGTTTTGTATTCTCTCTTTGAATCTGATTCGGACTTTCTTTTAATTCTACTTTTGCCAGTTGAGACAAAGGAATTTGTTCACCATTCGGAGTCGGAACCAATAGATTCTGAATGCTTGAAATATCTTTTTTGTGCTCATTATCCATTCTTACCACCACATCAAATTTTCTTTCCCCTTCATATAAGGCCCCTGCAGTTTGTCCTGCAAAAGCCATATTGATGACCCGGTTAATTTCCGCCACGGAAATATTATAACGCGAAAGTTCAGCCCGGTTATAGTCAATCACCACTTGCGGAGCACCTACAACAGGCTCCAGATATAAATCCTGAGCACCATTGACGGTTGAAATAATTCCGCCTAATTTCTTCGCATACGTTGCGAGGCTGTCTAGATCTTCACCATAAATCTTACATACCACATCCTGTTTTGCTCCTGTCATCAGCTCATTGAAACGCATCTGAACCGGAAACTGAAAACTGGCGGTAAGTCCTGGAATGACCTGTAAAGCTTTATTCATTTTCTCTGAAAGTTCAGGGAACGAATGCGCGGAAGTCCATTCTTTTTTAGGTTTTAAAACAACAATCATATCGCCTCCGTCCATCGGCATCGGATCGGTTGGGATTTCTCCGCTTCCGATTTTCATCACGACTTTCTGAACTTCAGGAAACTGTTTTAATAAAATCTTAGCGGCTTGTGTGGTTACTTTTTTTGTTTCTTCGATATTGCTTCCCTGAAGAATTCTCATTTCCACTGCAAAGTCACCTTCTTCCAGAGATGGGATAAATTCTCCACCCATTTTTGAAAGCACGAAAACGGCTCCTGCAAACAAAATAATAACCGTTGCAATGATTGTTTTTCTGAATTTTAAAGCTTTAATCAATAATTTCTGATGACCAGTTTCCACTTTTGCCATCACTCTGTCAGAAATATTGTCTTTCGTTTTTTTCTTTCGGCTTAATACCAGGGAGCTCATCATCGGAATATAAGTCAGTGACAGTAAAAATGCACCAATTAACGCAAAAGCAACGGTTTGCGCCATCGGCTTGAACATTTTTCCTTCGATTCCCTGTAGCGTAAAAATAGGTAGGTAAACAATTAAGATAATGATCTGTCCGAAAACGGCACTGTTCACCATTTTTGTCGCCGAACTTGAAACCTGGGCATCCATTTCAGATTTTGAAAGCATATTGTCTTTTCCGAAATGTTTTTTGTGGGCTAACTGATGCAGAACGGCTTCCACAATGATTACAGCACCATCAACAATCAGTCCGAAATCCAAAGCACCGAGACTCATTAAATTTCCTCCGACTCCGAAAATATTCATCATAATAATCGCAAAAAGCATCGCCAAAGGAATTACGGAAGCCACTAATAATCCTGCTCTGAAATTTCCAAGGAATAAAACCAGAATGAAAACGACAATTAAAGCGCCTTCCATTAAATTGGTTTTTACGGTACTGATGGTGTTGTTTACCATTTTCGCCCTGTCTAAAAATGGCTCGATGACAACACCTTCCGGTAAAGATTCCTGAATCTTGTCTAGTTTTTGTTTGATATTTCCGATTACTTCATTGGCATTTTCTCCTTTTAACATCAAAACAATGGCTCCGGATACTTCACCCTCGTCATTATAAGTCATCGCACCATATCGTGTTGCAAAGCCAATATTCACCTTCGCAACATCTTTAATATGAACCGGAATTCCTTCTTTTGTATTGGAAACCTGAATATTATTTATATCTTCAATGCTTCCTAAAAGACCTTCACTACGGATAAAAAGAACGGTTTCTTTTTTTTCAATATAAGCTCCTCCTGTGTTTTGATTGTTCTTTTCCAACGCATCAAAAACATCATTAATGGTGATATCAAAAGCCTGAAGCTGATTAGGATTGATGGCAATTTCGTACTGTTTTAATTTGCCTCCGAAACTGCTGACATCGGCGACTCCTTTTGTCCCTAATAATTGTCGGCGAATTACCCAGTCCTGAATGGTTCTCAGTTCCGTTTCATTATAAACGTGCTCGTAACCTTTTTTAGCCCTGACTACATACTGGAAAATTTCTCCCAATCCCGATGAGATAGGTCCTAATTCCGGTTTTCCAATTCCTGCGGGAATATTTTCCTGAACCAGCTGTAAACGTTCCTGAACTTGTTGTCGAGCCCAGTATACATCTGTTTTATCGTTAAAAACAACTGTTACTAAAGATAGTCCGAAACGCGAAAAGCTTCGGAGTTCTGTAATTCCGTTGATGTTGCTGGTAGCCTGTTCTATCGGGAAGGTTACCAGTCGTTCGATATCTGCTGCTCCGTAAGATGGTGCCACGGTAATAACCTGAACCTGATTACTTGTAATATCGGGTTGTGCATCTATGGGAAGTTTGGTCGTTTCATAAATTCCAAAAAGGATAAGCGCAATAGTAAACAGCGCAATGATGAGTTTATTCTTTACAGAAAACTCAATGATTTTATTTAACATGAAAAATGTATTAATTGAACTAAATAGAAATCGACTGCTCTAGGTGAATCCTAAAACATTGATATTTAACTTAAAATCAATTAACAAAAGCGGGGTGGCTGGAAAATACGGGAAAGATAGCTGCTCGATTTATCTTTTTCCTCAAAAATAGTGGGTTTGGGAGAAATGATGATCTCTTTGATTTTTTCGATACGGTAAGTATCCTGTGGAAGCTGAGCGTGAATCATCAGTACAACAGACGGATTGATAAAAGGCAATTTTTGATCGGTATCCCAGTCTGCATCTTTATGATGGTTGTCATAATGCTCAACCATAAATTCTGAAAAGCTTCCCTGGTATTCCATTAAATGCTCTATCAATACAGGTACTTTCAACACTTCCGAAACATTGGTCGTTGCAAATACATATATCATTGAGCATAGTATGGAAAACCATCTTAACATGTCTGCAAAGATAAGATTTTTTAGTGGTAATCAGGGGTAGAGTTTGTTAAATTTCAGTTTCGGGGTAATGATTTTCATTGATTTTATAATAGCTTTAAGTGTTTTTAATTTTTTTATATAAAGTAAATCATAACGTGAAATAAAAGAGACAGCATATGAAGCTTTTTTTGAATCTACAATAAATAATTATTAGATTTGGATGCTGGATTCAGGTAATCCATAGAAAATAAATGATGAAAAATTGTGAGATGATGAATGTATTTGAAAGCTACCTATTTTCAACCGGAGAATTATCAGCTGAGGAAATTAACTATTCTAAACAGTTCTTCAAGCCGGTCCGCTTAAAAAAAGGTGATTTTTTTATTCGTGAAGGTGAAATCTGTCTCCATATTGGATTTATTGCTAATGGAGCAGTAAAAGCATATGCAATTGACCAGGAAGGAAAAGAAAATATAACCTGCTTCAAGTTTGAAAATGAGTTTGTCACGTCGTTTCCGGAGTTTGTTGCACAGGAAAAATCCAGAAGGAGTATAAAGACTATAGAAGATAGCTTAATCTATACAATAAGCTACGCTGATTATCAGCATCTGCTTGGTCAGTTGACCACCTGGAATGGAGTGATAAAATCAGTGATAGAGAAGGAGTATAAACAAAAAGAAAGTTATCTGCTGAATTATAATAATAGATCGGCTGTCGATAAATACCGTCATGTTCTGTCCAGCGAACCTATACTTGTTCAGCGTGTAGCAACGCAGGATCTGGCATCGTATCTGGGCATCACACAGCGATCACTGACAAGGGCGAAAGGGCAAATCCATAGACCAAATGTATTATAGGACAAATGTCCTTATCCGATCAGGCGCATCAACATAAATTTGCACAAAAAAATTATGTTACGTCAAATTGCTCCCAAAGTGTTCCAAATTCCACTGATGCCACGAAATAGCATCAACTGCTATATTATCGAAGGTGTATTGGTAGATTCAGGAATACGCAGTTCATATACCACAATAAAGAAAGCTCTCCGGGAAGTCCCAGTTTATCAACATATTCTGACGCATGCTCATGCGGATCATCAGGGATGTAGTGATCAGATATGTGCAGAGTTCTCAATTCCATTACTCTGTCATCCCGATGAAGTTTTCAGGACTGAAACGGGCATGGTGACCAATGATTATCCAACTCCTCAACATTGGATCGCAAAACTGCAGCAAAAGTATTGGGCAGGTCAGGGACATCAAGTCGACCAAACTATTGTTGAAAATGATAGTATCGGGAATTTTAGGGTCATAGAGACGCCTGGACATTCGCCCGGACATATTTCTTTATTCCGCGAGAGGGATGGTGTATTAATCATTGGAGATTCAGCGACAAATATGAACCTGCTTACTACAGTGGCTGGTTTGCGGCTTCCGCCAAATATGTTCACCACAGATCAACAGCGCAACATCAAATCACTCCAAAAATTAGCACAATTGAACCCTTCCGTTATCTGTTTCGGTCACGGACCAGTCCTGCAAAATACAAATCGTAAGTTCGAGCAATTTGTGGCTAGATTTTAAAGCAACGACTTTAATGTATACATTGGGTTTAAAAGTAAAATTTTTATACTCCAACATTCTCTATATGGTTTGGAAAATTAGACTCCGAAATGATATTTACAAAGTGTATAATAACAAAAAACCTCACAATTCTTAATTGTGAGGTTTCGTGAGCGCGAAAGGATTCGAACCTTTGACCGTCTGCTTAGAAGGCAGATGCTCTATCCAGCTGAGCTACGCACCCTAAAATATTTTGATTGTCGGGGCGGCAGGATTCGAACCTGCGACCTCCTGGTCCCAAACCAGGCGCGATGACCGGACTACGCTACGCCCCGATTGAAGTCATCTTTTAACAAGAATTACCTTGTTTTTTGTGGGTGCAAATATAGAATGTTTTTTTTAATTATGAAAATAAATGTACAATAATTTTTTATTAATTTTTTTGAATTGATTATTGTTGTTTTTATAAGATTAATAATCATTGCTTTAAGTGAAAAGGTTTGCAATTTAAAATCTAATTTGTTTTGGATTAGTATGAGGTGAAAAAATAAAAATGGATTGAAGATTAAAACGTCGTGCTTCATCTGTGGAAATATTTTAAAACAGAAAGTTGAAAAGTGGTAAAAATATAAGAGACCGAAAATATATTATAACCTCAAAAGTATAAAACTATAATTATTGGTTTGGGTTTTGTTCGACTCTCCTTCGAGACTTGTTCGGGTGAACTTCTTAAAAAAGTCCATTTTTCCGAAGAATTCTCGAAGCTGATCCGAAGAACACCCGAAGAAAAGGATAATATCAGTCAGAACCAACCAAAAACCAATTGCTGTTTTGATAAAGGATTGAATACGTATTTCTGCTATACTTTCGTGTTTACCCTCTCGGAAAAAATAGAAGTAGCCTAGGTAGATTAATAAATAAACCGTCTAAGATAAAAACACGACAGACTTTGTCGCTGCACAATAATACCTTTGTTTCAGCGTTATCAGCGATAAATTAACACTAAAATAACCAGATGAATTTCCGAAATATTTCAATACAAACCCTGTTCATATGAAGTAAAAACCATATTTTTGCAACGTTTTTAAAAAATTAATAACAGTAAACTTAAACATACACGGGATGAAAAAACTCTATATCGGTGCATACCTTCTATGCACAGTTCTGAGCCTATCCGCTCAGGAAGTTCTATGGCAGAAAGACATCAAATCTAATACCCAGGATTTTCTAAGCCAGGTGACTCCCACCGTAGCCCTTCAGTACTTAATTACCGGAAGCTCCATTCAGTCTAAAAGCCTGTCGCAAGCAGCCGGCAGCCAAAAGCAGAACAACGGTTACGATTTCCATCTCGTAAAACTCAATCAACAGGGCGAAGCCGTCTGGGAAAAATACTTTGTAGGCAAGAACCATGATTACCTTTCCGCATCCCTTTCCACTCAGGATGGAGGCTTTGTTCTCGCAGGAACTTCCTATTCAGGCAAAGGGCTAGACAAAAAAGACGACTCCAAAGGAGGCTCCGATATCTGGCTTATCAGAATCAATGAATTCGGAGATGAATTATGGCAGAAAACCATTGGAAGCACTTCCGATGAAGAAGCCAGAGCCGTCATTCAAACCACTGACTTAGGATTCTTTGTCGCAGGAAACGTTCAAAACTCCGCGCAAGGTTACGGTTCCAAAGATGTTCTTGTCATTAAACTAGACAAAGACGGAAAAGAAATTTCCCAACTCATTTTAGGCGGAAAAGGCTTAGACGAAGTAGAAAAAATGATTCCCACCAGAGATGGAGGAGTTTTACTCGGAGTCTATTCAAGGAGTTCCGAGGTTCGAGGTTCGGGTTCCGGGTTACAGAATTCGGAGACAAATTCAGGTACTGGCAGTACTACCACGAATCCCGTATCCCGTCACCCTAAATCCACGAATAATCAAGGAGAAGGCGATTACTGGATCATTAAACTCAGCAAAGACGGCAAAGTAGAATGGGAAAAGAACTATGGCGGAACAGGAGATGATCACTTAAGAACTATGGCTATGACCACTTCAGGTTTTATCATCGGAGGCGAAAGCCGTTCAGAAAGATCAGGCAATAAAACCGTAGGCGTAGAAGAAGGTACCGACCTTTGGCTCATCTCCTTAAATGAAAAAGGCGAAGAAATCTGGCAGAAATCCTACAATTTTAAGAACAGGGATGTTTTAATGGGCATGCATGTCATCTTAGGCCACAATGAAAGAGAAAAAAATAAAGACCTAACCAAAGGAATCTTACTCGGAGGCTATACCCAGGCAGAAGGCAGGATAGAAACCGATGATGAAACATTCTGGATGCTGTATGTAGATGAAAACGGCAATGAACAGTGGCGAAAACACGTCAAAGGAGAATCCAGAAAAAGAGAAGAAAGATTAGCAGATATTAAATTAAACCGGGACGGATCCATTATCCTGGCAGGAACCAGTGCCGAAGAACTGGGCAAAGAGAACTGGAAAATTGTAAAGCTTGGAGATCAGCAAGTAGACCAATTAATAGAAAAGCAGGATATCAACATCTATCCGAATCCCGTATCCGATTATGCGTATGTAGAGATTGGCTTTGAATTCAAGGAAGCGGATATTACGATGTATGATATGTCAGGAAGACAGCTTCAACAAATAAAAACCAAGAACAAGGTAACGAAGATCAATACTCAGCCTTTGATACAGGGAGCTTACCTGATTACGATTAAAACAGATACCAACAAAACTGCGAATGCTAAATTGATTAAAAAATAATGAAAAGACTACATATACTATTTACGATTGTATTGCTGCTATTTTCCAGCCTTTATTTTTCACAATCGACGGGTTCTTCTGTAAGTAACCCAATGGATAACATCAATCAGATGTATCCTGCGGCACCTACATCTAATAACTTAATGAGGTTTGAAGAAGTACCTGTGAGTAATTATACAGGAATTCCGGATATTAAAATTCCTATTACAAGCATATCTACAAAATCTCCCGGTGTAAAGGTTAATGTATCATTAAATTACCATCCGAACACGGCAAAACCGGAAGATAAATCTTCGGAAGTAGGGCTTGGCTGGAGTTTGTTTGCAGGTGGGTCGATTTCCAGAACCGTCGTTAATGGACCGGACGGGGATGTTGTCATTCCAAATCCGCATCAGCCGGCAAAAACCGGAATTTATTATGATGAATTTTCTCCCGGTTCTGAAACAAATCTTACAAGAAAATTTCTGGACTCTCTTGAAACGGCAGGAACTTATGTTCCTGTTCTGGTGTCTCCAACCTATAACAGCTTTTTAAATTTTGCCTATAAAGCTTGTTATTTGAATTTATTTGATACGGAATATGATCTGTATCAGTATAATTTCATGGGGTATAGCGGCAGATTTATTATTAAAAAAAAATCAAGCAATCAGTTGTATGTTCAAAAGCTTGATGAAAACAATCTGAAAATTGAAATTAGCTCACTAAACCCAAGTAAAACATATGATGTCGCTAGCTTTACCATCACTGATGAATTGGGAAATAAATATATTTTCAATGTGACGGAAAGTTCGGAAATCACATCCTACAGCCACAGAATAGGGTTTAATGGATATATTAGTGATAATATGTATAATATAGGAACTATTACCTCTGCTTTTCATCTGGGTGAGGTTCAGGATGTATCGGGAGATATGTTGTTAAAGTTCAATTACTATCCGTTAAGTCCGGTTTTCTTTACGACGAACTCGAGTATTACAAGGGATGTTTGGAATCCGATTGAAAATTCTTATACCTATCCTCATAATTTTGGAAATGTAATTCCGGCTGCACAGGAATTTTCTACCAACAGCATCCATTCGCAAACAAGGCTGCTGAAAGATATAGAAGTCGTAGGGCGAGGAAAAATTAATCTTTCCTATCTCCAAAACAGAACAGATACCAATTATAGTAATCCAACTCAACTCAGTAAACTTGATTATATTCAAATTCTGAATCCGGCGGGTAACATTATGGATACCTATAAATTCAATTATTCAAATTTCAGTTTTAATTTACACGACACGCAGGAATACCGTTTAAAATTGGATAATATAAGTGTTTTTGATGCTTCGCAACAGAAAAAATATGATTATCAGTTGAAGTATACGAGTGATGTCCCATTATCTTCTTCAAAGCTGAATATCGATCATTGGGGGTGGTTCAATTGTATTAAGCCTACTGATAATGTTCTTTTAGCCAGAACTCCGTCTCCTGCATGTATAAAATACAATATTTTGGAAAGTATCAAATTGCCGACCGGTGGAATACAGAAATACAATTTCGAAAGCAATACCTATTCATTTATCGGTTCTGAACCGGCCGATATTTATGATAACCCGGATAACTGGAACACCAACAGCTATATGACTATCCATAGCGGATCCCAGCAAAACGTAAAGAATTATTTCTTCTCGTTGTCCAGTGCACAGAAGATGGAGTTTAGTTTCCCGGATATTGAGGGTAATTATAATGTCAGAAACAATACCTGGACGCTTAGTATTTATAAAAAAGTTGGGAGTGTTTATAATCCCGTTGCGGTTATCGGACCATCAGTTGATCCGGATCCTGATTTTCCGGTGTATCATGTGAGAAATTTAGATGCTGGTGATTATTACACCACATTCCAGGTTATTTCAAATACCAGCTATGTTAATTATGGCCAGGTAAAAATAACTGCGGAGTTTAAAGAAAAGAAAAACACGAACCTTACCCAATATGTAAACGGAGGCGGTATCAGGATAAAAAATATCAGCTATTATACGGATGAAAATAGCTCTGTGTCTGCAAAATCGGTAAACTTTGCTTACAATAACATTGAAGGCGGACTGGAAAGTTCAGGCGCTTTAATTTATCCGAAACCGCTGCACGAATATATTTACGATTACAGCAATATCTTTACGGGATCGGCAGGATCTGTAAGTTTTGATAAAAGATATACCATACTATCCTCCGACAATTTTATTCCCGCTCAAAAAACGCAGGGGGGAGATGTAGGATATAAAACTGTATCGGTTTCAGAATTAAATAAAGGAAAGTCTATTTATACCTATACCTATCCTGAGGACACTCCGAATGCTATATTTCCTTCGTCTTTTGCTCCTCCGTTTATATCATATCCGAATTTTGATTTTAAAAGAGGACTTTTGGTTAAAGAAAGAAAGGTGGATATATCCAATAATAATTTATATGTAAGTGATAATGTACATCAGCTTCGCTCTGTTTATAAATATACGGGAATCAAATTTCAATATCCGGATTCGCCTTATAAAGAGTTTACAACGGGTGGTGCATTTGTAGATTATGATCATTATCGTCAAATGTGCATAAATGGTACTCCTACCCCAAACTGTAATTTCTATAAAGATCCCAAAATTTTTGTCAATTTGGAAGTGGTAGGAAAAGCCAATATGACTCATTCTGTTTCAAAAGATTATAACAACGGAAGTTATATCCAAACAACTACTAATATTTTATTTAATGCGAGAGACCTTCCGATTAAGAACGAAACGATGCTGCCGTCTCAGGAAGTTAATGAGACCCTTTATTCTTATGCCCACGAAAAAGGCAATCAGTTGATGATCGATAAAAACATGGTTGCTATTCCATTGGAAACGGAGGTTAAAAAAAACGGAAAAACCATTAGCAAAGTAGAGACATTGTATGCTGTAAACCAGACAGAAGCAGATGCTAAAACTTCAGGATTGGTTTTGCCTTATAAAATTAATTCTACAGATTTATTAAATGTGGTTTCCACAGAAGTCATTTATGACAAGTATGATAACAAAGGAAACTTACAGCAGTACACCAAGAAGAACGGAATTCCCACTACCGTCATCTGGGGCTACAACACTACCCAGCCCATTGCCAAGATAGAAGGGGCTAAACTTTCCGATATCAGCCAGTCTCTGATTGATACCGTTGTTTCTGCTTCCAATACCGATGCAGCAGCTGCTCTTAACAACGACGAAACTGCATTATTAGCAGCTCTGAATACCTTCAGTACCGATGCAAGCCTATCCAGGTATCAGATCACCACCTATACGTACGATCCATTGGTTGGTGTAAGAAGCATTACTCCTCCGTCAGGAATTAGGGAAGTATATATCTATGACTCAGCCAACCGCTTGAAAGAAGTAAGAGAACAAAATCAAACAGGTAAACTCTTAAAAGAATACCAGTACAACTACAAACACTAATACCGATGAAAAAAATTATAATTCCCATAAGTGCCTTATTCATTACCGGTTGGGTACAAGCGCAGCTCAATACAACAGAAAACTATGTGTACAGCAAAACCTACCTTGATTATAACGGAACCACGCTAATAAAAACTGCAGAATCTGTGCAGTATTTCGATGGGTTGGGAAGACCCAAGCAGATTGTCAATATCAAAGCTTCACCTTTAAGTAAGGATATTGTCACCAAAATAACCTACGACCAGTTCGGAAGACAGACCTTAGACTACCTTCCCGTTCCCCAAACCGGAACACAGAACGGAGGAATCTATACCGATCCATTAGCTAATGTCACAAGCACTCCTTACGGAACCGAAAAGATCTATGCCGAAAAACAACTGGAAAACTCTCCATTGGATAGAATTCTGAGCCAAAAGCAGGTTGGTAATGCCTGGAACGATAAACCTGTGCAATTCGGTTATGATGCTAATGCCGATGGAGAAGTAAAAAAATACATAACGACCCTCGATCAGGTGACCTTTAAATCTTCCCTTCCTACTTCTGCCACGTATTACGGAGCCAATCAGCTTTTTAAAAATACCGTAACCGATGAAGACGGGAACAAAACCATAGAATTTAAGAACACTAAGGGACAGGTCATACTCGTAAGAAAGATGCTCACTGCCACTGAAAGTACCGATACCTATTATCTGTATAATGACTATGATCAGCTGGTGTATGTCATTCCTCCGCTGGCATCTGTGATAAGTACATTAGATCAGGCTGCTTTAGATAACCTGTGCTATCAATATATTTATGATGGCAGAAATCGATTGGTCGAAAAAAAACTTCCCGGAAAAGGCTGGGAATATATGGTGGATGATAAAGCAGATCGTTTGGTAGCTACACAAGACGCCAATTTAAGACTTACTTCAACATAGCTCGTTACCAAAATACGACAAATTTGGAAGAGTGGCTTATACAGGACTTATGCCCCTTGCTGGTAAAACACGTGAATGGCTGCAAGACATCACCAATCTTTATGTAATCACTGAAAATAGGGATGCACAGGGCTTTAGCATGAGCGGAATGCAGATTTATTATAGCAATAGTTTATATCAACAGATAGAAACCATACTGTCTGTCAATTACTATGATACCTATCCTGTAGGAAGCCCTTCTTTTACACCGGCCATTTCCAGTCAGAGTCCTGTATTGACAGATAATATGAACCTGGAGCTTCGTACAAAAGGTCTGCCGTTAGCATCCTATGTTAAAAACATAGAAGATGATAACTGGACAAAGAATTACAGCTATTACGATACAAGAGGAAGAATCATTGCCACCCATTCCATCAACCATTTAGGAGGCTATACCCAGACAGAATCCAGACTTGATTTTGCTGGATTAGCTCAGCAGACCATTACCCGTCACAAAAGACTTTCTACAGATACAGAAAGAGTAATTACTGAAACCTTTGAATACGACGCACAAAACAGGCTGAAAGTTCACAAACATAAAGTAGACTCTAACCCTGAAGAAATCTTAGCGCAGAATGAGTACAATGAGCTCTCTCAGCTAACCACAAAAAAAGTGGGAGGATCGTCTTTGGGAACCGGACTTCAGGATATTAATTACACTTACAATATCCGGGGCTGGATGACCCAGATCAATGATCCTGCTAATTTAGGAACGGACCTGTTTGGATATGCAATAAGATATACCAATCCTCAATATACCTCGCTTGCTTCCGCAAAATACAACGGAAACATTGCAGAAGTAGACTGGAAAACTTCGAAAGACGGAATCTTAAAAAAATATTCTTATCAGTATGATGGGCTGAACAGGTTGCTATCAGGTATCTATACAGAACCATTTTCTACAATACCTCAAAACAATTCTTATAATGAAACATTAAGCTATGATCTGAATGGAAACATTACCAGTCTGCAGAGAAACAGTTACTTAGAATATGTCGGATTACAGCAGATGGATAGTCTGACCTATACTTATACCGGAAACCAGCTTAATACAGTTACCGATTCCTCGTCCAATTATTTCGGGTATCCTGATTCGTCAGGAAATTTAATGCATTATGATCTTAATGGCAATATGACTGATCATGTAGATAAAGGTATTTTACAAATTAACTATAACCATCTGAATCTTCCAGACTATGTGAAATCTTTTACTGATATTGAAAAAACACTAAAAATATGTTTTGATTAATAATCTTTTCTATTTTTTTATTGATTCTAATCCTTTTTTTGTGTGTTCAATGCGAAGCGATCATAAATACTATTGATAATAACTAATATTTGAATTAGATAAACCTACAAAGCTGGCTGAGAATTGATTGTATGCTAAATTATTGTTTCCGTTTTTAAAAATCTTGATAGTGAAATTTATATATGTTATTATATTTCTTGCTAGTTTTGTAAGGTGGTTAAAGTAAAAAGAATAACGCCAAAAGATTTCAGGGGAGATTATATGCCTGAAATGTCGACTGATTTCCCGATATTAAAAACAGCTGTCCAGATTCATGATATTGGAAAAACATCAGGCTTTATTAAAGTGCCTACGCCTTTACACAGACCGGAATACAATTTTATTGTTCATGTTACCAAAGGTAATGCAAAACAGCAAGTAGATGCGGATTTAATATCAATAAAAGAACATGAAATCTTATTGGTAAGGCAGGGAAATGTAACTTCACTGAAGGAAGTAAGTCCAGATGTTGAAGGGCACATTATTTTATTTGAAGACCAGACGCTTAACCAAATCCTATCAAAGCAGGAACTTATCAAGCTGTTTTCAGTTAATAATATTATTCATTTATCGCAAGAAAATAGCATCTGGCTAACTTCCCTATTTGAACTTTTGAGTACTGAGTTTTATTCTCAAAATGCCAACTTAAACATTTGCTATTCACTTTTACAGGCTGGGCTTCAGAAAGTTTTCAGTTCAGGTTACGAACCAAAGAAAGGAGTCAACCGAAGTGCAGAAATTACTTTCAATTTTAAAGAATTGGTGTATAAACACTATATTGAACATAAAACAATTTTGTTTTACGCTGCTGAACTATCTGTTTCTGAAAATTATCTTCACAGGTGCATTAAAGAAACGATAGGTGAGAGCCCAAAAGAATGGATTAATAAAGTAAGTATTTTGCAAAGTCAATTGCTATTACAGGATTTAACCAAGAGCATTTCACAAATCGCTTTCGAACTTAATTATGGTGATCCCAGCTATTTTGGACGCCTGTTCAAGAAAATAAGTGGAGTAACACCTTCAGAATACAGAATGGCATTTATGCAGGATTTGTCCGAGTAAAGGTTGATTTAGTTTTAACGTATTTCTTGTTTTCAGACCACCTTTGTATTATTAAAATTCAAAGAAAATGCAAACATTGATTACGGTAAGAAATCCCATCAGGGAAAAGGTTAAAATAATTTTTCCTTTTAGACACAGCGCGATTGTCAAAAGATCCTGCCTTTGTATAATCGTTTCGGCTTTCTTCCTTTCAAACAAAAGCCAGGGCCAGATTATTCAGGATGTTGCTGGTATTGCTGTCACGGCTCATTCTAAAGCTGATTTTAAAGATGTTCCTCAGGAAAGTTCTCTGTCTGAGAATAAGTTCCAACTCAATTCTTATGACGCATGGGTAGCTATACCTCCTTTCAAAGTTGGTAAAACAAGCGTTGTTGGTAATCTGAACTATCGGATGATGGACTTCAATTATGACACAAATTCTATACAGGATCCCGGTCGTATTGAAAGAATTCACGAGGTAAAATCTGTATTTATCATTAGACATCCAATTTCCGAAAAGTGGTCGGTTTTAGGAATGGTCATGCCAACAATTGCATCCGACTTTAAAAAACCGCTTTCTTCTGATGATTTAATTCTAGATGGAATAATCGGAGTATCTAAGAAATTCGGTAGGGAGTCGAATCTTGAAATCGGATTCGGAGTTCATGTCTTACGTTCTTTTGGGGAGACTTTGGTGACTCCGGGAATATCAGTTGATTACCAAAGTACTGATAAAAAGTGGTTGGCTCAATTTTATTGGCCGAGGTTAAATGTCCTGTATAGTGTAAGTCCAAATACACAAATAGGTTTAGCCGGATCGATTGACTGGACACGCTTTAACCTGAAAAATTATAAAAACTATGATCTTAAAGAAGTCGATTATGCTCAGTTTTCTACCATTCATGGAGGTCTTCAGGTTCATCAGCGTTTAGTGGGTGGAATTTGGCTGCAAGCTCAGGCCGGAATGGGACTTTTTAATCGGTATGAATTGTTCGATATCAATCAAAAAACAGTCAATGATTTTTCTGTCTCCAACATGGCTTATGGGAAAGTTGCCATTACTTATCGTATTGGCAGAAAATAGACAGATAAAAATAGTGAAAACAATTATTTTCAGTTTCGTGACCATACAGTGTATTAGGTGCTTTCAAGATCTGAAAATTAAGTGAATCAAACCCAATTTTATAATCAAATTCCAATTATAGTTTTATGAACACTACCAATTCTCTCGAATCAGCTTTTAACCTTCGAGACCTGATTACTGCAGCTCTGCCTGCTTATATTTTTCCAGCCTTAATGTCTTTTATATCTGGTTTTCTGCTTCAGAACAATAATCTTATGGCAGCCAGTTACAGCACCATTGGTTTGTCTTCCTTATTATCAACACTTTGTAGTTTTACCCTGCTTTGGCAGCTTGAGTTGAGACGAATATTAGTAAAAAACAAGTTAGTCAGATCTTTGTTGATCATTGTAATGATAATGGGTTTAGGAACCTTATGTGTATGGCTATTCAATTGGCACCACGAACGGTTTAATATTTTATTCAGTACATTTTTGGGTGCTGCAATATTCATCATTCGTGACCTTGTGAGCAAGCGTAACGGCTAAATTATTTATTGATAAAAACTCATCAACAAAACATCTCAAACTTAGAAAAAATGAAAAATAAACTAATTAGAATGCCCATAAAGAATAGGGATATTGAACGCTTAATCCATACTAAAAGAATCAATTTATTTCAATGAAAAAAGTAAAGCCAGTTATCGTTGTTTTTGGATGTACAGGTACCGTTGGAACTGCTGTGATGCAAGAGCTCAAGAGTCGGGATTGTATGGTAAGAGGTATTCTTCGAAATCCTGAAAGATCATATCCGGTACCATTGGATAAGACTCTATCGAATATAGCCTATGCAAGTGCCGATTTAAATTCTATTAACCAGCTTAAAGAAGTTTGCAAAGGGGCCGACGCTTTGTTTCTTTTAACAGCAACTGATCCCAATCAGGTAGAACATGAAATTAATGTTATTGATGCTGCAAGACAAACCGGCGTAAGACGAATCGTCAAATTATCGGCTCCCATAGTTACGAAGTCAAAGGTAGAGGTTAGTCAATGGCATAGCGCAATAGATCAGTACCTTTGGCAAAATATGGATGAATACTGCTGTCTTAGACCACATTCTTTTATGCAAAATTGGGAGCGAAATACTTTTACAATTCAGTATTTTGGGAAAATTTACGGAGCACTTGGTACAGCACGAAGAAATTATATCGATTGTCGTGATGTAGCTGAGATAGCCGTAAATTATTTGCTGACACCCGAAGAAATAAAAGAAAAGTCGGTGGTTCTTGCAGGTCCGCAAGCCATTAGTCATATAGAAATGGCGGCTAAATTATCGCATGTAACTGGTCGCACTATTGAATATGTAGATGTAACACCAGAAGAACTTTTTAACCAGCTAATGAACCGGGCAAAATTCCCTGTATGGCTGGCTAACCATATTGTTGAACTTGATGAGCTGGCCATAAAAATTCCTGAACCGGAAAGGGACAATATCACCAATTTACTGTCACGAAAGCCACGCATTATGGAAGAATATTTACAGGAAAACAGACATCTGTTTAAACGGAAACCATTGTGGAAGTTGTTGTTTTAAGCTTCTCTATGGCAATCTCATAAATATTTTGATATAGAGATTTTTTATAGGTAAAAAAAAGAGACAACTATTTAATAGTTGTCTCTTTAAGTGAGCGCGAAAGGATTCGAACCTTTGACCGTCTGCTTAGAAGGCAGATGCTCTATCCAGCTGAGCTACGCACCCATTATAATTTTGAGAAAATTATGAAAACTGTCGGGGCGGCAGGATTCGAACCTGCGACCTCCTGGTCCCAAACCAGGCGCGATGACCGGACTACGCTACGCCCCGAAAGATATATAGAAAAGCGGAGGGTAAGGGATTCGAACCCTTGCGACACTTTCGCGTCGACAGTTTAGCAAACTGCTCCGTTAACCACTCCGGCAACCCTCCTGTTTATCTTATTTTTTGATGATCGTTGTTCTGTTATTGCGAGTGCAAATATAGAATAGATTTCTTTATTTACCAAATATTTTTCAAGAAAAATTTGTGTATTTTTACGCTAATAAACGACTAAAAAAGTAAACGAATGCGTAAAACATTATATATCATCGGCTTAAGTTTTTTTGTTTTTTCATGCACCTCACAGAAAAATGTGAAACAAAATGCTTCGCGCAATAACAAACAGGTTGTACAGCCAAAAACTCCGGTTGCAAAGACCCCTAATGAGAAGCCAAAACCTCAGATTACGCATGAAGGAGGAGTAGATTTTTTCACAACCAATATTGCTGATGCGACTAAAAATAACAATACGATAAGCTATGGTTCGATTGTGTCGGCAAAACCAGCCGGATATAAAGTGGTAAAAACGTATTTTCCTGCGGTAGGACAGAATTTCAGACAACGTTATTTGATTCTCCACTATACCGCTTTGCCGGATGATAAGTCGATTACGGTTCTTACGCAGCAGGAAGTAAGCGCGCACTATCTTGTCAATAATACCGGAGACAATGAGATTTACCAATTGGTAGACGAGAACAAACGTGCTTATCATGCAGGAGTAAGCTCTTGGAGAAGTGACAAAAATCTGAATGACACTTCCATAGGCATAGAAATTGTGAATGCAGGGTTCAGAACAGATACTACAAAGACCAGAGTATTTGCAGCTTTTAGTGATGACCAGGTAAAAAAAGTAGCTGCATTGGCTAAAGATATTATTACAAGATATCAGATTCCTGCTACCAATGTATTGGCTCATTCCGATATTGCTCCTACGAGAAAACAAGATCCAGGACCGCTTTTCCCTTGGAAAAAATTATATGATGAATACCAGATCGGAATGTGGTATGATGAAGCGGCTAAACAGACTTTCCTTACCCAGGCACAGGTAGATTTTACGACAAGATATAATGAACCTGCCTTTATTTTTATGATCCAGACAGCCTTGCAGAAATTTGGGTATGGACTTGAGCTTACCGGAGCATGGGATGATGCTACGAAAAAAACAATTGAAGCTTTCCAGTATCATTTCAGACCTCAGAAATACGACGGGATCATGGATGCCGAAACATGGGCAACTTTACAGGCATTAAATCAAAAATATCCGATAAAATAAGTAATTTTGAAGTGCATCTTAATGATGCATTTTTTTGAATCAATACATTAAGTCTTTAAATACTATTTTAATGGAAAATTACAGAAAGGAAAGCGATCTTTTAGGCGAATTAAATGTGCCGATAAACGCTTACTATGGTGTACAAACTCAAAGAGCAATAGATAACTTTAAGATTTCCGGACAGCTGCTGTCTTCCTATCCTGAATTTATAAAAGGATTGGCCTTTGTGAAAAAAGCAGCGGCTAAAACCAATTATGAGCTTGGTCTTTTGAATGAGAACCTGTATTTTAAAATTGCTGAAACCTGTGATGAGCTTATTAACGGAGAACTGCACGAACAGTTTCCGGTAGATATGATCCAGGGTGGAGCAGGAACTTCAATCAATATGAATGCGAATGAAGTGATTGCGAACAGAGTATTGGAAAAACTTGGAAAAAATAAAGGAGAATATGAATTCTGTTCTCCGAATGACCATATTAATCTTTCTCAGTCTACCAACGATGCCTATCCTACGGCAATCAAAATGGGATTGCTGCAGATGAACGATACTCTGGTAGGAAAACTTATCAAAATTGTTGAAGCGTTTCGTGAAAAAGGAAGAGAATTTCAGGACGTTATCAAAATGGGACGTACCCAGCTTCAGGATGCAGTTCCGATGACACTAGGGCAGGAGTTTGAAGCTTTTGCTGCTACTTTGGAAGAAGATATTTCCAAGCTGAATAACAATGCAAACCTTTTCGTAGAAGTGAACATGGGAGCAACCGCTATCGGAACAGGAATTAATGCTCCTTTAGGGTATGCAACCCTTTGTGCTAAGAATTTAGCTGAAATTACAGGTTTCCCTGTTGTGTCTGCTCCGGATTTGGTAGAAGCAACTCCTGATACGGGTTCTTATGTCATTTATTCTTCAGCAATGAAACGTCTTGCGGTAAAATTATCTAAAATCTGTAACGACTTAAGATTATTATCTTCAGGACCAAGAGCCGGACTTTCTGAAATCAATCTGCCTCCAATGCAGCCCGGATCATCTATCATGCCTGGAAAAGTGAACCCTGTGATTCCGGAAGTGGTAAACCAGGTTTGTTTTAAAGTTTTCGGAAACGATCTTACGGTAACTTTCGCAGCAGAAGCGGGACAGTTGCAATTAAATGTAATGGAACCGGTACTTTCACACGCTATTATGGAAAATATCCATTTCCTGAGCAATGCATTAGACACCCTGCGTGAAAAATGTATCGTAGGAATCACAGCGAATAAAGAAGTTTGTCTGAATATGGTAAAACACAGCATCGGTATTGTGACGGCACTGAATCCTTATATCGGGTACAAGCAATCTACCCAGATCGCAAAAGAAGCCTTGCAAACAGGAAAAAGCGTATATAATTTAGTACTGGAAAAAGGACTGCTTTCCCAGGAAAAGCTGGATGAGATTCTTGATCCTAAAAATATGCTGAAACCCCACAATAAATAAATACAAATGATGAGTAATAAATGATAGCAGATACAAATCGATATCGTTTATTACTTATCATCCATCATTGATAAAAATACCTTTTGAAGTTTTTAATTATCATCCCTGCGCATAATGAAGAAGCGCATTTGTCATTTACCTTAGAATCTTTACAACAGCAGAGTTTTAAAGATTTTAAAGTAGTAGTCGTTAATGACGGTTCTACAGATACAACGCCTGATGTAATCAAACGTTTTACAGACGCAGACTCGCGTTTTGAAACCATTAATCTTCAGAAGTCTGCTCATCAACCCGGTTCAAAAGTGGTTGCGGCTTTTAAAAATGGCTTAAATACCCAAAACCCTGAAGAATTTGAGATAATCTGTAAATTTGATGCAGATATTATTCTTCCTGAAAACTATCTTCAGACCATACATGATGCCTTTCAGAATAACCCGAAATATGGTTTGGTTGGAGGATTACTCTATGTAGAGAAGAACGGAAACTGGATATATGAAGGGAATTCCAATAAAAACCACGTTCGTGGACCGATGAAAGCCTACAGAAAAGAATGCTTTGACGCGATGGGCGGATTGAGGGAAACGTTAGGGTGGGATAATATTGATGCCATTTTGCTTGAAAATTTAGGCTGGAAAGAAGTGGTTTTGCAGCAACTCCAGGTAAAGCTATTAAAAGTAAAAGGAAGTGATTATATCATAAAGCCGGCAGATTATTATGGCAGATACTTTTATTTCTTAGGATTGAACAGGTTTCTTGCCTATGTCGCCTCATCAAAAGAAGCGATGAAAAATAAATCCTTATCATTCTTCATACAAATCGTTAAAGCTTATGAAAGGTGTCGTTCCCAACGATTAGAACTTAAAATTTCAAAAGACGAACAAAAAGCAATTAATGGCCAGCGTTGGAGTGCTTTAAAAAAGAAATGGTTGAAAATTTGAAAAAGATCGCCTACATAGAAATTGATACCCATGCTGAAATTGCACAGGATTTTCTGGACTTGATGCAGGATTCTGAAAACTTTGCAGTAGATTATTACTTTTCTGAAAAGATTAAAAAACAAATCCGGGCAGATAAAGAAAACGTTTTCCTTTCAGACAGTTCGATGATTATGGAACAGCTGAAAGCTAAAAAATATGATCTGGTTATTGTAGGAACTGTTCATAGGTATTTCAATACTTTTCAAACAATTGCTGAGAAATACAACACGGCTTTTATTGTTCATAATATCAATTTTACAAGTCTTTCAAAATTCAGTCTGTTCAAAAATATTTTTAAAGAAGATCTTGTTTACAGGATAAAATTATGGTGGAAAGAAGGGCTTTTTAGTAGTTCTGCAGCGTATAAAAAGACAAAGACATTGTTGGTGTTGGATGAAGCATTCCGTTCCGAAAAATATAAATTTTTACCACTTTTCTATACCAAAGATTTTGAAAAACCATCAGATTCAAAATTAGTGATCGTTATTCCGGGAGGGGTATCCCAGAAAAGAAGAGACTATAAAAGAGTTTTTTCTAAAATAAAAAAAATAGAGAAGAGCGCTAAAGAAGGAAGTATTCTGGAAAAATTAATTGAATTTGTCTTTTTAGGAAAAGCGAAAGGATCAGAATTAAAAGAAATAACAGATTTGGAGCGGTCCCTGGAATATGTTACGATTCAATATTTCCCGGAAAGGGTTTCTTCAGAAGATTTTAATGAATGGATGCAGAAAGCCAACGTTTTGTGGTGTCCGATTCAGCAAGAAACAGAATTTTTCAGTCATAAAGAAATCTACGGAATAACTAAAATGACAGGAAATCTTGGTGATGCCATCAAATTCGGAAAATGGGCTGTTTTTCCGCGTAATTACCCTTCAAAATCAGACTTTATTATTCCCGAAGAAGAAAATGTTGTTGAGCAGTTTAAAAGACTTAAAAACACATCGTATGACTTTCAGGAAAAATATAACAGGAAATCCGTTCAGGAAAATCTTGAAAATACTTTAATGGGTTTAATTTCTATTTAAACTTAAAAATACTTTTGATAAAGTTTTTGTTCAGATAATCTTCGATCGGGAAAACTTTTGTGAAATAGTTTCCGATAAAAATCAATATCAGAACCACTGCCGGTTTATAAATTAAATTGATGAAATTGTTGCTGAAATTAGGCAAAACAATCGCTACCGTAATGGCTAAAGTGCAGATGATGGAAACAAAGATCATTTCTATCGTTAACGGAGATACTTTGAAAACAATATAATTGAAGATAATTTTCACCACATTGTATGTCGTTAAAGAAATAGCCGTAGATAAAGCAATTCCGACCAGTTTCAGTTCCGTGTTTTTAATAAAATAAAAATTCAAACTGATCGTTAAGCCCGCCAATAAGAGCATCACCAGAATATTGAAACGGTAGTATTTTGAGAGCGAAATGATGTTTCCGTTGAACCCTGTTGCCAGATCCACTAAAACGGCAGAACCCCAGATCCAGATCACCGGTTCGTACATTCTCAGCATGACCCCGTTTTTAGGCATAAACTGCGTGAGATACGGGAAACCTACCATAATGCAGGAAAACAATACGGCTCCTAAAAAATATAAAGTAAGAGAAGTCTTTTTATGAAATCTGTCGAGTCCTTCCATATCACCATCCGCAAGATGCTGACTGATAATAGGTGCTGAAATATTGAATAATCCAAGCTGCGGAATCGAGATGAGCGAAATCAGGGCATACAGAACAGAATAAATCCCGTTTTCTTCCATCCCCATAAATTCACCGATCATAAAGCTGTTGATGGCAAGATAATTTCCGAAAGTTCCTAGAAATCCAAAGAAACTGTAGTTCATAAATTCTTTCCAGAAACCGTCTTTTTTGAAATAATCGGTGCTGAGATCAAAATTGATCTTCTGAAGCTTATTGGTATAATAAATATATCCGAAAAGCATGAGGGCAAAGATCCCGAAGAAAAATGCCAGCGCGATATTCTGGGAAAAAGAAAAGTAAAAGAAAAGGCAGAAAGCCCCCAGATTGGCGATCTTAGGAAAAAGATTGTCAAAAATATTGGAAACTACAATTCTTTTAAAATTGGAAATATATTTATTGAAAATCGCACAGAGCGACAACACTAAAATTAAGGGTAAGATAATGTCTTTTATTTTCCAGGCTTCCGAATGCAGGAATTTTGGATAAAAATAAGGAAGAGCGAAAAATACAATGCAAAAGATGAGAAAATTAATCAGGATGCTCACAAGCGACAGGGACAGCATATTCTGAGTTTTTCCGTCTTTTTGTAAAGAATGAAAAAATTTCACATTCGCGTAAGAAATTCCAAAAACAACGAAAGGCACGAGCATCTCTGCAGTCTGCATGCTGTAGCGAAGCTTCCCGTAAAATTCAAAATCATTTGGAAAAATAAAAAGTGCCGAAACCGTCCCCAGTAAAAAACCAATATACCCGATAATGGAATATTTGAAGCCCTGTCTTGCTACTAAACTCATAGGTTTTCTTATTGGGTTTTAGGGGTGAAAATGATGTTATTAATGTATTCGGTCTTGTTTTTTTCATTAGTGCTGTTTTTCAGTAAAACCTCTTCGGTGAGTTCTTCCAGCTTAAAGTTTTTTCTGTTCAGGTATTTTACATCAAATCCCCATGAAGCTACTTCAGCAATTTCATTCCAGATAGGAGTGTTGTGATGTCTTTGCTCCATTTCTACCATGAGCGTGGGCTGAAATTTTTGTATGGTTTCTTTAGCTCCGTTCAGGGTTTTCATTTCATTGCCTTCAACATCTATTTTGATAAAATCCAGCTTGGTGATGGCTTCTTTTTTTGTCCAGTCATCCAGTTTGATAACTTCTACCTTTTCGGTATAGCTTTTTTCTTCACCTTTTTCTTTATAGGACGTATTTAGCGTTCCGCGGGAAGCAATCATTTTGCCATTAATAATGGGAACTTTAAATTCAGCTGTGGTATTTTCGTCAGAAAGTGCTACTGAGTGGATGTGCATTGACGGAAACAGTCTTTTTAATCTGATATTCAGCTTTTTATTAGGCTCAAAACCATAAATATTCTGAGGTTTCAATTTGTCTTCCAGTTGATACAAAAACGTCCCTACATTGGCTCCAATATCAAAAATGACTGCATTTTCGGGAAGATACTCCTTGATCCAGACCAGTTCGGGTTCCACATTGCGTGTAGAAAAGTTTTCTTTGGTAAGCTTGTGTAAGCTTTTGAAGTACCTTCTTTTGTAAAAGCTCGGACTGATATATTGAAGATTTTCCGCAATCCTTTGGTATAAAGACATTAGTGTAGGTTTAGACGAAATGCAAAGATACACAAAAATGTTAAATGGATGTTAAAAAAAAATAATTCTATTGTGTTGATTATCAGTATTTAATTTGCTTTTATATTCTCAAAATCAGGGTTTGGTTTATAATTGAATCAGAATGGAATTTAAAGTTTTATAAAAAAGGAGCATTGAGAAAATCATTCAGAGGTTTCGTCAATTTAAAGATCTTTGCCAGGTTTTTCGCGGCATCATTTTTCAGGATTTCTTCGTCTTTCAGGTAATATACCACGATGAAATTCTTTAATTTTAAAAACTCTGCCATCGGATCGTCTTTTTCAAAACCCTGTGGGATTTTTTTGAGCTTGTCATCCTGATCCAGTTCTGGAAAATGCTTTTTGAATTCTTTATTGTTCAGAATTGCCAGAAACTCATTTCTATACAATGAAATCTCCTTTCGGAGTTCTTTTAAAACCGAAGATTCCGGCATGTAAATTCCCCCTGCAATAAAAGATTTTCCGGGTTCTAAATGAAGGTAATACCCTCCTTTTTGGCTTCCTTTTCCCATTCCCAAAGACGCTCCGAAATTGGTCTTGTAAGGAATTTTATCTTTAGAGAATCTTGTATCTCTGTAAATTCTGAATAATGATTTTTTGGCATCAATTTTAGCCAATTCTTCATCAAATTCAGACATTTCTTTAAGCAGATCTTCCAAAAAGGCAATGACGTTTTGCTGGGACTCTGTGTAAAGGTTTTTATTTTCTGTAAACCATTCGCGGTTATTATTTTTATTGAGCTTTTTTAAAAATCCGAAAACTTCAGGAGAAATTGCTGCCATTGGTGGAAAGTTTATATTTTAAAATTTGTGTAGACTGTTTTTTGATACCAGTAATGGTATCGGTCTTTTATTCAAAATTACAAAAACTATTCATATCTCAGTGCTTCAATCGGATCAAGTTTTGAAGCTTTCAAGGCTGGATAATATCCGAAAAATACGCCCGTAATCGCACAGACGATAAAGGATACAATAATTGACGACTCGGTAATGAAAGTAGGCCAGGAAAGAAAAATAGTAACCAGTTCTGAAGCCAGAACTCCGAGCAGGACACCGAGAATTCCACCGGTAACACTGATCATAATGGCTTCAATTAAAAACTGATACAAAATGTCCTTTCCTCTTGCTCCGATCGACATTCTCAATCCGATTTCTTTGGTTCTTTCTGTTACGGAAACATACATGATGTTCATAATTCCGATTCCGCCGACAATGAGTGAAATTCCTGCAATAGCGGATAAAAGTACGGTCAGAAGCTGACTTGTGGAGCTCATGGTAGAAATCAGTTCTGCCTGAGTTCTCACCGAAAAATCATCATTGCTCCCGTCTTCTGGAAGTTTATGTTGTTTTCTTAGAATTTCGGAAACCTCATCTGTAGCCTGTGCAGAAGTATTTTCGCTGGATGAGGAAGCGTAAATAGTCTGAACATAGGTAATTCCTAAAAATCTTCTCTGAACCGTATTGAAAGGAGCCAGGATCACGTCATCCTGATCCTGTCCAAATGCGTTTGAACCTTTTGAAGCCAAAACACCAATCACCTTCATCGGAACTTTATTAAATCGGATAATGCTTCCGACGGGATCTTCACCATTGGGAAACAAATTTGTGACAACAGTCTGTCCAAGCAGGCAGACTTTATTGGATGAGCTGACATCTTTTCTGGTAAACAGTGATCCTTCTGAGATTCCCCAATCCCTGATGCTGAAATATTCTTCATTGACTCCCTGAAGCTGTGTGGGCCAGTTGTTAGGTCCGCTGATCGCCTGTCCGTTGGTCTGAACCGCAGGAGAAACATAAGAAACATCGGGAGCGCCTTTGGCAATGGCATCTGCATCCTGAGTTTTTAGAGTCTGTAAGCCTGTAGCACCTATTCTTGCTCCGCCTGAAACATTGACATTACTCGATGGCCGGATTGTGACCATATTTGAACCCATGGATGAAAGCTGATCACTGATGCTTTTTTTGGATCCTTCTCCGATGGCGGTCATAGCAATAACCGAAGCTACCCCAATAATGATTCCGAGCATCGTAAGAAATGCCCGAAGTTTGTTTCTTAAAAGTGCTTTCCAGGCAATTCTGAAGAGATTTGAAAGATTCATTTAGATTCAGTTTGGGGTTAATAATCATTTATAATCATCATTTTTAGGAAGGTTTTCTAAAGCTTCCCGTGCCGATTTTATATCTTCATTTTTAATGTCTTTAATGACTTTTCCGTCTCTTAAAGTAACTGTGCGGCTGCTGAATGTGGCAATATCCGGTTCGTGGGTTACAAAAACGATCGTACTTCCCTGATTATTTAAATCCTGCATTAAAGCCATGATTTCATAAGATGTTCTGGTATCTAGGTTTCCTGTAGCTTCATCCGCCAGAATCATGACAGGTTCATTCACTAAAGCTCTTGCAATAGCAACTCTTTGTTGCTGCCCTCCCGACATCTGATTGGGCAAATGGTCGATTCTGCTTTCCAGTTTTACGGCAGCCAGCGCTTTTAGAGATCTTTCGTGTCTTTCCTCAGAAGATATTTTCGAATTGTATAAAAGAGGAAGTTCTACATTTTCTTTGGCAGTTGTTCTGGGTAAAAGATTGTAAGATTGGAAAACAAAGCCTATTTTTTTGTTTCTTAAAACAGCCAGCTCATCACGATCCAGATTTTTGATATTGATGCCGTCAAGAAGGTAATCACCGCTGGAAGGCTTATCAAGACAGCCAATAATATTCAGGAGTGTAGATTTTCCCGAACCACTGCTTCCCATAATAGTTACGAATTCACCTTTTTCTACGGTAAATGTTACGCCTTTCAGAGCGTGAACGATTTCGTCCCCCATTCTAAACTCTCTTTTCAGATCGTGTATTTCGAGAATTTTGTCAGCCATGGTTTCTTTTTATTATTGAAAATGTTTTATGTGTCAAATCACTAACCCCTTTTATCTGGGACCGCCGCCTCCAGTTCCGCCTTTGTTCCCTCCGCTATTTCCACTGCCTCGTCTCTGAGGCATAAACGGACTTTTTGCAGAGCCTCCTGAAGATTTTTTAGATAAATTTTTATATCCGGTAATGATATTGTCGTTTTTATTTAAACCGGAAATTACCTGGATTTCTGTGTCATTATCCATTCCTGTTCTTATCCGTTTCCGGGTGATAATACTGTCTTTTCCGATTACCCATACACTTGCTTGATTATTGCTTTCATTGCCGGACTGTGCATTTTTCTCTTGGTTATTTTCTCCTTTTTTACCCTTTTTACCTTTTGCAAAAGGAGCATTGAGCTTATATTTTTTAATGACCAGACTGTCAGGTCTGAAGCTGGTTGCTGATGCCGGAATTTTCATCACATTTTCTAATACCTGCGTATAAATCGTAATATTAGCGGTCATTCCCGGTTTTAATTTTAAACTTGAATTGTCAGCATTGATCATTGTTGTATAGTTAACAACATTCGAAGAAACGGTAGGTTGAAGCCTCACTTCCGAAACATTCCCGTTGAAAGTCTCGTTGGGAAAAGCATCAACAGTAAATGTTGCTTTTTGCCCGACTTTTACATTTCCGATATCCGCTTCGTCCACCGACGCCCGAATCTGCATTTTGGTTAAATCTTTCGCAATACTGAAAAGGGTAGGAGTACTGAAACTCGATGCAACGGTTTGTCCTTCGCTTACATTTCGGTTCAAAACGGTGCCGTCTATCGGAGAGTAAATATTAGTTAGGGATAAATTTTTATTGGCAGTAGAAAGCTGGGCGTTCACAGAATTGACTTGGGCTTTTGCTACATTGATCTGGTTTTGTGCCACATCGTAATCTGCTTTACTGATTGCCCCTACTTTGTACAATTGCGACTGACGGTTGAAGTTGATTTCATTATATGCCAGGTTGCTTTTTGCGTTCTGAAGATTGGCATTGATCTGCTCTGTCTGATATTTCAGTAAATCAGGGTCTAACGTAGCCAGAAGCTGTCCTTTTTTCACGGTAGAATTAAAATCAACATAGATGTTTTTAATGATTCCCGAAACTTGTGTACCAACTGCAACGGTATCAACAGGCTGTACTTTTCCGGTTGCTGTGATGGAGTTTGAAATTTCACCCATTTCCGGCTGTACGGTTTCTAGCTTAATTTTCACCTCTTCTTCTCTGATGAAAAAATACCAGATTGCACCCAATACAATGATACCACCAGTGATCCAATACAGCCATTTTTTATTTTTTGCTTTCATAGTTTACTTGATATTTATTGGGTTTCCTGCGTAAAATTCGTAGATCTGTTTATTGAGAACTGCAGAATACTTTACCTGCAGATAATTTTGTATAGATTGAATATAAGCCAGCCTTTGCTGTTGGAGCTGTACATAGTCGATGCTTCCGATTTTCATCTGGGCATTTACAATGTCATAGCTTTGTTTGTTAAGATTCATCTGCTTGGAAGCGGATTCATATTGTGAAAGCGAATTTTGAAGATTGATATAGGATTGTTCAACTTGTTGATTGAGAAGGGTCTTCGTATTTAATAAATCCAGATTCGCCTGCTCAATTTCAATTTTAGATTTTTCAATAGCTGTTTTGTAGATCCTGTTGTTGTAGATGGGAATTCCCAAACTTAATCCAATAGGTAGATAAAAGTTATTCCCTAACTGACTGAAATAATTTCCGTTGTTGTAGTTATAGTTGGTTGAAATATTTCCGGTTAAATTTAAAGTAGGCAATATAGAAGCCTGAGTCATTTTTAAATTCGTATTGGAATTTTCAATATTCAATTCTCCGTATTTAACTTCCGGACGTTGGTTTTGAGCTAAATTCTGAACTTCTGATAGAGATTTTAGATTTTCATCCACTGCTATATTTTCGGGCTTTACAATTTGAAAATCATAATTGGAGGGAAGCTGTAAAATTTGTTTAAGATTTACAATGTTTGTTCTTAAGTTGTTTTGGGCGGCAATCAGATTATATTCATCCTGTGCAACCTGTGCCTGTATCTGCAGATAATTCAATTTTGAAATATTTCCGGCTTTATAAAACTGGTCTCCCTGCTTCAGCTGGGTTTGTGTCGTTTTTAAAATTTCTTCAAGAGCAATAATATTTTCTTCTGTCATTAAAATATTGAGATAAGCCTGAGTGATGCTGAGTGTAATATTATTCTGCGCTTCCAGAACTGACAGATCGGCCATCTGAACCAGCAGGTTTTTTGAAGATTCATTATTTCTAATGTAGCCTGCGTGGTATAAAGTCATGGAAGAATTGGCGCCGATGCTTTGAGATTGTGCACTGTTTATATGAAGTCCGTCGTTTCCGTTCAATGCAAACAGGCCTTGAGAAACTGTTCCGCTTAAGTTGGGGTATTTTGCTTCTTTTGCCTGAAGAAGATCCTGTTCTGCTGAGTTTTTTGACAGTCTTAAGGAATTAATGGAAATGTTATTCTCTTTTGCGTATTCAATGCAGTTTTCCAGTGTCCAGCTAGAAGGATAATTTTTAGTTTGTGCGAATATTTCGAGCGTTTTGATAAGAAGGATCAAAAAGAAAAATTTGCATTTCATAGCTTATTTTTTTGAAAATTCATAAATAACACAGAAAAACTAATTCGAATTTAATAAAAAAAAATAATGCTTGATAGTTTTTTAACACAAGACCTGTTTTTTTATGGTAAATTTTTTAAAAATTAAGAAAATGTTAAAGGATTCTGAATTAAAGTTTAAATATTTAAAACTTTGTTCAAAAACAAATCAAATATTTATTGTATCTTTGCAGAAATTTTATAATATTTAATGAATTTATTTACGGAAACCAATTTAAGTCCTGATATTCTTAAGGCAATTGGCGAACTGGGTTACGAAAGCCCGACAGAAATCCAAAAACAGACTATCCCTTTTATTCTTTCAGATATTCGCGATTTGATCGCACTTGCGCAGACAGGGACAGGCAAAACAGCAGCGTTTTCGCTTCCGATTTTGGATATGATTGACGATACGAGTCGCAAAATCCAACTATTGGTGCTTTGTCCGACACGAGAATTATGTCTTCAGATTACAAAAGACATAAAAAACTATTCCAAATACATGAAAGACATCAAAACTACAGCAGTTTATGGTGGAAGTAGTATTATGGAACAAATGAGATCTTTGAAGGATAAACCACAAATTATTGTAGGAACTCCGGGAAGAGTGATCGACTTGATTAACAGAAAAGCATTAGATTTTTCTGCAATTCATTGGCTGGTTTTAGACGAAGCTGATGAAATGCTTTCAATGGGTTTCAAAGACGAATTGGAAACTATTTTAAGCGAAACTCCTGAAACAAAACAAACTTTCTTATTCTCGGCAACGATGAGTAAAGAGGTGGAGAGAATTTCTAAAAATTATTTGACAAAACCTCACAGAATTTCTGTTGGTTCGATTAACGAAGTTAAAAAGAACATTAAACACGAATACTATGTGGCAGGATACCGTCAGAAAAAAGAAGCATTGAAAAGATTGATTGATTCTAACCCGAATCAGTATTCAATTATTTTCTGCAGAACGAGAATGGAAACTCAGGAAGTTGCTGATTTCCTGATGCAGAATGGATATGCAGCAGATGCTCTTCATGGTGACCTTTCCCAGGCGCAGAGAGATACGGTAATGAAGAAGTTCAGATTGAAGAACATTGATATTTTAGTAGCAACAGACGTTGCGGCAAGAGGATTGGATGTGAATTCACTGACGCACGTTATTCATTATTCTTTACCTGATGATCCGGAAGTGTTCGTTCACAGAAGTGGTAGAACAGGTAGAGCAGGAAAAGACGGTATTTCAATTTCTCTGATTAAGCCTGAAGAAAGCAGAAAGCTAAAACAGATAAAATCAGTTACCAAAATTGATATTAATGAGGCTAAAATCCCTACAGGAGAAGAAGTGATCAAAGCTCAGGTAGGTGGTGTTTTTGAAAGCCTTTTTGAAGTACACGAAGATTTCTTTGAATTTGATGATGCTTTAATCCCTGATTTATCAGCGTTTACAAAAGAAGAGTTGGTTCACAAATTACTTCAGTTCCAGTTGAAAGATATTGCTCTTTACTATAAAGACAGACATGATCTTATGGAGCAGAGACTAAACAGCAGAGATGATGACGGAGGATCACGAAGAGACAGAAGAGATCGTGACAGAGACAGAGGAAGAGATCGTGAGAGAGGTGAGAGAAACGACAGAGATCGTGGAGCAAAACCAAGAAGAAGAAACGAAAATATGGTGAGATTCTTCTTTAATCTGGGTAAAAAAGACCAGCTTAAAAAATTAGATGTTCTGGATATTATCAATAAGGCAACATCTAATGGGAAAAGTAAGAAAAGAGCGGAAATTGGTGATATTGAAATTTTAGAAAAATTCTCTTTCTTCGAGGTTGAAAAAACATTCAAAGACAATGTTCTGAGTAATATTGGTTCTATGAAGTTCAAAGGAAAAGAAATGAGAGCTGAAGTGGCAAACTAAACGCTTTTAAGATAATGAAAACCGGCTGTAGGCCGGTTTTTTTATTTAATAATTATATGTTAACCCAATGTTAACAAAACTTAACGTTGTACTCTTTCAGGTAAGGTGGTTTTTTAAGAAATTTGCACACGAATTATAAAAACTTAAAAATGGGAATTGGTAATATTTTCCACGCTTTTCAACCAAAAGATAAAATCTTCTTTGTGCTTTTCGAAAAAGTAACAGAAAACCTTGTAGCAATGTCTGAGGAATTCAACCACGGAATCAAAGACTTCGATCTTAACGACGATTCTATGTTGAAAAAGATGAGCGATTATGAACACAAAAATGATGAGCTTACTCACGAAATCTTCGTAGAACTAGGGAAAAATTTCATTACTCCATTCGACAGAGAAGATATTCACACTTTAGCAACGGGATTAGACGATATCGCAGATTATATCTACGCTTCTACAAAATATATCTTCTTGTACAAATCGCCGGAAATGAAGGCGTATTCAGACTTCTCTTTATTGATTCACAAAGCATGTCTTGAAATTCAGAATGCGATGAAAAACCTTAAGGGTTTCAAAAATATGGAGCAGGTAAAAGAAGCTTGTATCAAAGTAAACTCTATTGAAAACATTGCAGACGATTTGTTATCAAATTCTATGGTAGAATTGTTCGAAACAAACGATGCCATCAATATTATCAAAGTTTCATCTGTACTTAATTATCTTGAAGTAGTAACTGACAAAGCAGAAGATGTTGCCAACACAATTGAGAACATCATGATTAAATACGCTTAATTAATAATTATAATTAAACAATGGAATTTCCGATTTTACTTATAGTTATTATTGCTCTGGCTTTAATATTTGATTACATCAACGGTTTTCATGATGCAGCCAATTCAATTGCGACTATTGTTTCTACAAAAGTTTTAACTCCTTTCCAGGCTGTACTTTGGGCAGCACTTTGGAACTTTGCGGCTTTCTTTATTGCTGCTTATATCATTGGAGAATTTAAAATTGGTAATACAATTGCCAAAACGGTTAACGAAAATTTTATCACCCTTGAAGTTATCTTTTCAGGTCTTGTTGCGGCAATTGCCTGGAATCTTTTAACATGGTGGTTTGGTATTCCTTCATCATCTTCACATACCTTAATCGGTGGTTTTCTTGGGGCTGCTTTAATGCATGCTTTCATGATGGATTATCACTCTGTTACTGCGGCACAGCCGGATTTAGGATTCTGGGGAACGATTAAAGAAGCCTTTAATCAGGTGACTCATCAAAGTGTAGTTAAATTTGATAAGGTAATTCCTATTTTCCTGTTCATTTTCATGGCTCCGATTATAGGAATGGTGATTTCAATTATCATCACTTTAATTATCGTTCACCTTTACAAAAGATCAAATCCTCATAAAGCGGATAAATCTTTCAAAAGATTACAGTTGGGTTCTTCAGCTTTATTCAGCTTAGGACACGGTTTGAATGACGCTCAGAAAGTAATGGGTATTATTGGTGCAGCAGTGATTTATTATCATGTTAATATGCTTCATGATACAGAATACCTAAATGTAGCTTCGGCTGATCGTTTTGATTATTTTGCACAGCATTACATATGGGTACCTTTAGTATCATTCTTAGCTATTGGTTTAGGAACAATGAGCGGAGGCTGGAAAATTATCAAAACTATGGGAACGAAGATTACGAAAGTAACTTCACTAGAAGGAGTGAGTGCTGAAACTGCAGGTGCAATTACCTTGTTCATTACAGACCATTTCGGTATTCCTGTTTCTACAACCCATACCATTACAGGTTCTATCATCGGGGTTGGATTAACGAAAAGAATTTCTGCTGTAAGATGGGGAATTACGGTAAGTCTTCTTTGGGCTTGGGTTTTAACCATTCCAATTTCGGCAATTGTAGCAGGAATTACTTATCTGGTGGTGACATTTTTATCTTAAAATCAAAAATTTAAAATATAATTAAACTTTGCTCATCCGGGCAAAGTTTTTTGTTTTATAAAGCCTTAGAAAATCGTATTTTTGCTCAAATTATTAGAATTTATGGAATTTTTAGACAGATACCAACAGATTGTTGCTGATGCTATTCAAAAGTATACTTTCAAAGATAAGCCTGCAGAATTATATGACCCGATGAATTACATCATTTCACATGGTGGAAAACGTCTTCGTCCGATTATGGTTTTAATGGCGTGCGATTTATTTGGAGGTGATTTGAAAGAAGCAATAAAACCTGCTTTGGCTATTGAGTTTTTCCATAATTTTACACTGATCCATGATGATATTATGGATGAAGCTCCTTTGAGAAGAAATAAACCTACAATTCATACGTTACACGGGATCAATACAGGTATTCTTTCAGGAGACGGACTGATGCTGAAAGCCTATAAGTTCTTCGAAGATCTTGAACCTGAAATTTTCAAAGCATGTCTCAGAATTTTCACTCATACTGGTTTGCTTTTATGCGAAGGTCAGCAATATGACATCAATTTTGAAACCCAGGAAAATGTAACTTTTGATGACTATATCAGAATGATTACTTATAAAACTGGAGTGTTGAGTGCTTCTTCATTTGAAATCGGAGCGTTGATTGCAAAAGCTAATTTTAAAGATGCTAAAGCGATTTTCAACTTCGGAAAGCATATCGGGATTGCCTTCCAGATTATGGATGATTATTTGGATGTTTTTGGAGATCAGGCACAATTCGGTAAAAAGCATGCAGGAGATATCTATGAAAATAAAAAGACCGTTCTTTATTTGATGGCGAGAGAGCACGCAACAGAAGAAGAGAGAAAAGAACTGGATTACTGGTACTCTAAAAAGACAGATAATGTTGATAAAGTATATGGAGTGGAGAAGATTTTCAGAAGAACAAAAGTAGATGAAAAAGCACTTCGCCTGATCGAAAAACATAACGAAATCGGACAGAGCTATCTTCAGAAGATCAATATTCCGGAAGAAAAGAAAAAACCGTTTGCAGAATTGGCGAATTACTTATTAAGAAGAGAAAGCTAAATCAGGTAATAGATTTTAGGTTGGAGGTAGCATTTTCCTACAACCTAAAATTTGCGACCTGCCATCTATACAATGAAATTCAGGACAGAAGTTGACATTAAAGAATCAGAGAAGAAGATTGAAGTTGAAGATAAAATATTTTCAATAGGTTCTTGTTTTGCTTCCGAAATGTCAGATTTGTTTCAGCAAGGTCAGTTGCAGACGGTCAACAATCCTTTTGGAACTATTTTTAATCCCTTTTCAATCCATAACGCCATTAAAAGGCTACATGATGCAGGATTTTATGAAGAAGAGGAATTAATAACCTTTAATGACGAATTTATTTCTCTGGATCATCATACAAGCTTCGATACAAGATATATTCATCAGACGCTGGATAAAATCAATAGTAAAATTGAAGATGGAAATTCTTTTCTTCAGAATTCCAACTGGATTATTATCACGTACGGAACTTCGTTTATTTATGAATTTATTCCGAAGCAAAAACTGGTAGCTAATTGCCATAAAATTCCGCAAAAATTCTTTGAAAAAAGGCTGCTTACTCATCAGGAACTCACAGATTCTATCTACAATACGATCTTAGATTTGAAAGATATCTGTAAAGAGGATGTTCAGATTTTATTTACGGTTTCACCCGTTCGTCATACAAAAGACGGAATGATTGAAAATCAATTAAGTAAATCAAAACTAATTACAGCGATTCATGAAGTTATTCCACAGTTTGAAAACTGTCATTATCTTCCTGTTTATGAAATTTTGATGGATGATCTCAGGGATTACCGTTTTTATAAAGAAGATATGATCCATCCTAACAGTCAGGCGGTTAATTATATTTTTGAGAAATTTGGAGGGGCTTATTTTTCTGAAATGACAAAAGATTTTATTAAAGAGAATTTTAAAATTAATAAAGCTTTAGAGCACAGAACAGATGATGAAAAAGATCCTAAATATATTGAGTTTAAGGAAAAACTGAATCAAAGAATTGAAGTTCAGAGACAAAAAGTAAAACATTCAATCTTCTCCAATGATTGATTTCACTACCATTGATTATTTAAAAGAAGGAAACGAGAGACAAAAAAAAGCTTACGAAGTTCTTTTAAAGTATAAAATATTCGAAAAGTTAAGTAATTATTCACCGCTTTTAGCCGGAACTGTTCCTATTGGAATTGATATTGAGGGAAGTGATCTGGATATTATTTGTGAGGTTGATCCTAGATTTGAGGAAGATTTTTTGGACATTATAATGTTTAGTAAGCTTATTCCCGGAGGGGGCGACGTTAAAGTAGAATATCCAATTTTAAACGGTGAAAAATGTATCACCCTAAATTTTATATTGGAAGATTTTCCCATCGAAATTTTCGGACAAAATAAGCCATCAATTGACCAAAACGCTTATCGTCACATGATTACTGAACACAAAATATTACAGGAAAAAGGCAAAGATTTTAAACAAAAAATAATAGAATTAAAGAAAAAAGGAATTAAAACAGAACCAGCTTTCGGAATGTTGTTGGGTTTGGAAAATCCTTATGAAGATCTATTAAAATATTAGAGACAATGATTGATACACATACCCATTTATACGCAGAAGAATTTGATGAAGACAGAAAAGAGACTATTCAAAGAGCCATAGACAAAGGAATTACAGAATTTTATCTTCCTGCGATTGATTCAGAATCTCATGAAAAAATGTTGCAATTGGAAGCTGAATATCCAAGCCATATTTTTTCAATGATGGGATTACATCCTTGTTATGTAAAACCGGAATCTTGGGAAAAAGAACTGGAAATCGTAAAAAACTACCTGGACCAGAGGGGTTTTCCTGCTATCGGAGAGATCGGAATCGATTTATATTGGGACAAAACAACTTTGGATATTCAGGTAAAAGCATTTGAACAGCAAATTGATTGGGCAATTGAAATGGATCTGCCGATCGTGATTCACACCAGAGAAAGTTTTGAGGAAACCTTTGAAGTGCTGGAAAAAAAGAAACGCCCGAAACTGAGGGGGATTTTCCATTGCTTTTCAGGTAATCTGGAACAGGCAAAGCATGCCATTGATCTAAACTTTATTTTAGGAATTGGTGGAGTAGTAACATTTAAAAATGGTAAAATCGATCAATTTTTACATGAGATTCCATTAGATAAAATCGTTCTGGAAACAGATTCTCCTTATTTAGCGCCGGTTCCGCACCGGGGAAAAAGAAATGAAAGTTCGTACCTTGATCTTGTAGCTGGAAAATTGGTTGACATTTATGGTGTGGATTTTTCTGAGATTGACATGATTACGACGGAAAATGCAAAGAAAATGTTCATTTAATTTTATAAATATAAACGCCTTCCAATTTGGAAGGCATTTTTTATTTCTTTCTTGTAAAATTCTTATTCTTAGGCTTCTTAAATCCTACTGAAGCAGTAGGGGAAGTTGGTTTCTTGTTGTTTTTATTCGGTCTAGAGGAATTATTCGATGTTTGTGGTCTTCCACTTCCTGCGGTAGCAGGTTTGTTATTAGAATCTCTCTTCTGGGCAACCAGACTGTCTGTATGGAACGGATGATCTTTTACAATCGGGATTTTCATTCCGATCAATTTTTCAGTGTTTTTCAGATTTAATAAGTCCAGACCGTCTACAAAAGAAATTGATGTTCCTTCTGCACCTGCTCTTCCCGTTCTTCCGATTCTATGAACATAGGTTTCAGAAACATCTGAAAGCTCGAAATTCACGACATATTTCAATTCATCAATATCAATTCCTCTCGCCGCAATATCGGTGGCCACCAATACTCTTGTCTTTCCTGATTTGAAATTGTTTAAAGCATTCTGACGGGCATTTTGGGATTTATTTCCGTGAATGGCTTCTGTCGTAATATTATCTTTCTGAAGCTTTCTCGCAATTTTATCGGCTCCGTGTTTAGTTCTGGCAAATACCAGTACCGAATCTGAAATATCGTTCTTTAAAATATGCGTTAAAAGATTCAGCTTATCTTCTTTTTCAACAAAATATACCGATTGTTTGATGGTTTCTGCAGTGGAAGAAACCGGAGTTACTTCTACTTTTACGGGATTGTTCAGAATGGAATCAGCCAGCTTCTGAATTTCAGCCGGCATGGTTGCAGAGAAAAATAAGGTCTGTCTTTTTGGAGGAAGAAGTTTAATGATTCTCTTTACATCATGTACAAATCCCATATCCAGCATCCTGTCTGCTTCATCCAATACAAAAATTTCAAGGTTCTTTAAACTGATGATTCCCTGAGCAATAAAATCCAACAATCTTCCCGGAGTAGCTACTAGAATATCGACACCTTTTTTCAAAGCTGCCTCCTGATTACCCTGTTTTACACCTCCAAAAATAACCAAATGTGTAAGAGGAAGGTATTTTCCGTAAGCTTTAATATTCTCTTCAATCTGTATTGCTAATTCACGGGTCGGAGTTAAGATTAAAGCTTTAATATTTTTGTTAGACGTTTTATTTTTTGAAAGATTCTGAAGAATCGGAATAGCAAATGCTGCTGTTTTTCCTGTTCCTGTTTGTGCACACCCCAAAAAATCGCTCCCTTTTAAAATTTCCGGAATCGATCTTTCCTGAATGGGAGTGGGGTTGGTATATCCTTGTTCCTGAATTGCTTTTGCAATAGGATCTATTAAGTTTAAGTCTGTAAAATTCAAATGAATTGTTTTTAATTAAATAAAAATTCCTTCATTTGAAGGAATTATGTTTTGCAAAGGTAGTTTAAATATTTTTAAGATAATTACTTCACTTTTGTCCATTGTTGATTATTTCTCAGGTCCTCAAAAAACTTATATACTTCAACAAGCTTGTCGGTTCCTTTTTTTCCATAATCCTCTACTGTTTTTGTAGTGTTATCCGGGAAACTAATTCTTAGATATGATGTTGCCATATCAGTAACATTTCTATTTCCATATTTGTCATTTAGGTTTTTTACCTCTAAGTTGTTAAGTAAATCTATAAGTTTATTATAGTCTTCCTGTTTTATAGTGGTTTTAAACGTTCCTTCTCTTGGTTTTGAAAATTCAGCTTTTGAAAATTCTTTAGAAAAATTAAAATGCTCAGCTTCCAAAACAGCTGTCCTGTCCGGATTAATAGTTATTTTAAAAATAGGGCAAGATCCAAAGCAAGCACCTGCTTCATATTCGATAGATGAATACTTTGCACTGTTTTTTTGAGTAGAGCATGAGAACAAAAGCACTACAGTCAGTAAACTGAATAAATATTTCATAGTTTTTTAATTTAACGGAGGTCTGTCAAGAATTGTTCCAAAATATTTTTAAGATAGAATTTATGAGTAGTAGTGAATAATGTCCCGGGCTTATGAATATTGAAAAAATGTAATAAATAGAAAAAATTGCATAACAATATATTATTTGAGGGTAATTATATTCGTAGGGAAAAATAAATTTCTAATCATGAAAAAAATAATCATTTTACTTGCTGCTGTAACTGGATTTACAGCGAATGCTCAATGGAGCCTTACTGGAAATGCAGGAACTACTCCAGGAACCAACTTTTTAGGAACTACGGATAATCAACCATTGGTTTTTAAAATAAACAATGACGAAAAAATGAAGCTATCACCAAATGGGAGACTAGTTTTTTTTAATGCTAATTCACAAACATGGGCTTACAACCTTTATATCGGAGGGGGAAACGAAGTTCCTTCCAATAATCCGGGAGGAGTGAATTATGCTAATGTAGCAGTAGGATTAGGATCTATGAGCTCAAATACAACTGGATATGCAAATACCGCTCTTGGATATAACACTCTCACAAACAGTACTACAGGGACTTTAAATACCGCTCTTGGAATTAACTCAATGCAATTTGCAGTTACAGCAAATAACAATGTTGCCGTAGGGGGAAATAGCTTAGGAGGGATAGTAAGTGGTGAATTTAATACGGCTATCGGTTATCAGGCTCTTAGAGCTTGGGGAAGTGTGTCTTCGGTTCCTCTGATAGGAAATACGGCACTTGGAACAGCGGCTTTATTAAGGCTTACAAATGGAAATAATAATACAGTTTTAGGGTATAATGGATTTTTAAATACCTTAACAGCAAATAATAATATTTCAGTCGGCTATAATAATGCTCCCAATGCTAATAATGCCAGTGGAAACATTTACATTGGTAATAATATTCTACCTTATGCTTCCCAGCCAACAAATGAGCTAAATATAGGAAATTGGATTGTAGGAAATAACGGGACAATAGGAATAGGAGAGTTTACCAATCAATTGCCAGCCGATGGATATGCTGCCGATGGAGGAAAGTATAAACTTTTTGTAAAAGACGGTATCAAGACCGAAAAAGTGAAAGTAGATATTGCAGCAAACAACGGATGGGCAGATTATGTATTTGAAAAAGACTACAAACTTATGTCGTTAAATAATGTAGAGAAATTTATCAATGAAAATGGTCATCTCCCGGAAGTTCCTACTACAGAAGAAGCTATTAAAAACGGTATTGAGCTTAAAGAAATGAATATTCTCCTTTTAAAAAAGGTAGAAGAATTGACATTGCATTTAATACAGCAGAACAAAGAATTATCTGTACAAAAAGAAGAAATAGAGATATTGAAAAAACAAATGAATTTGTCTAAATAATCTTAAAAGAAAAAATTATGAAGACAAAGAACATCTTTTTTATTTTTCTTTTGATTTTTGCAGCAGATTGGGTTTTTGCACAAGGAGAAAATAATAATTGGTATTTCGGAAACAAAGCGGCTATTAATTTCCAGAATCCAACCCCCATAGGAATTACTACAAGTGATATGGATGCCTTAGAAGCATGTGGCTCTGTAAGTGATAATAATGGGAATTTACTGTTTTACATGAACGGAGAAAGGATTTGGAATAGGCAAAATCAAGTAATGCCAAACGGAGTGTTAATCCCTCCTTACCAAAATGATACAGCAGAACAGCTTGCAATAGTGAAAAATCCAGCAAACAGTAAGCAATATTATGTTTTTACAACAGGAGAAAACTCTAGTGCCAACCCTAATTTTAGAATTAATTATTCTATCGTTGATATGACCTTAGGAGCAAATGGATCAACAGGATCTCCGTTGGGAGATGTAGTCTTGGCTACTAAAAATACCCCCGTGCTTGATAATTTGGGAAATATTTTTATGTCCGAGGCGGTAACTGTTGTTCCCAATGTAACAGATAATTCTTTTTGGGTTCTAATTCCTAATGGAAATAGCCTTTACAGTTATAGATTAAGTAGTACCGGCTTTAATAACGGAAATCCTGTTATTAGTAATCTTAATTTTCCAATTAATTTAGGTAATCGCAGATTTTATGGAATTAAAGCCTCTCCTAAATTAATTGGTGGTAATTTTTCTCATTATATTTGTGTTTCCTATTGGCACAATTCTGACAATCCATCAGCTCCTGATTCAACTTTTTTTAATCAGGTATATTCATTTGATGCAGCTACAGGACAAATTACTAGTAATTATTCCTTACAGATCAGCGGATTAAGAGGATATGTTCCTGAATTTAACAAAAATGCAACAGCACTATTTCTGGGATATAAACATATATATGCTGTGGATCTGTTTAATTCTACTTCTTCAGGAGTGATTTCAATGCAATTATATAACGACCCTTCTACCAGTGGTTTTTACGGTATGGGAATTCAAAGAAATAAATATGGAGATGTATACATAAGTAAACCAAATAGCCCATATTTAGGTAAGGTTGTAAATCCGGATAATTATGGGGCAGGAATGAGTGTGAATTTAACAGCAGTAGGCTTGGTAAGTGGAGGCACAAAGTATGGCCTTCCGCAACCTTTAGCCATATTGGAACAGGATCCATATTATCCATGCATGAACAATCTTACATTAGATGTTGAAGAACCACATATTGTTTTTACTTATAATGTAAGTAATGATATTGTAACAAAAGATAATTATATGATTCCTAGTGATTATAATATCACGATGGTTGCCGGAAATTCTATTACACTTCTTCCAGATACAAATATTATGGCTAATAGTTATCTTGCAAAGATTGCACCTTGTGATCCTCGTAATACCAAGATAGGGAACTCTACAAAAAGCAGCAGAGATAGCAACCAAAAAGGAATGATCTTAGAGCTTGATCAGGAAGAAAGAAATCAAAGGGCTAAGATGAAAAATATTGAAATATTTCCAAACCCGGTTTCAGATCTAATTACAATTAAAACAGATCAGAAAGTTGAAAATGTAAGTGTTTATGATATTTCAGGAAAAAATAGCAATGTCACAATTCTTCGTGACAATAAAGTAGATGTAAGAAATCTTCCAGCAGGATCTTATATTATGACTATTGAAACAAAAGAAGGAAAAACAACTAAGAAATTTATTAAAAAATAAATTTCAATTTTAAATTTTAGGTAAAAAAGGAGAAACACTACTGTTTCTCCTTTTGAATTTTATTTAAGTTTCGAATTTCTATCCATGCAATTGTTTCCAGATCGCATCTTTTAATTCTACAAGACCTTCACCTGTAACTCCCGAGAAAAACAAGGGTTGTTTGTTTTCAGGGAATTCGGCAGCGATTTCTTTTTTCAGCTCATCATCTAAAAGATCGGACTTTGAAATAGAAATGATGAAATCTTTGTCCAATAATTCAGGATTGTATTCCTTTAATTCGTTTTCCAAAATCTTAAACTCCTGGAAGTGATCTTCAGAATCGGCCGGAATTAAAAATAATAGAATTGAATTTCTTTCGATATGTCTTAAAAATCGGTGTCCTAAACCTTTACCTTCGGCAGCGCCTTCAATAATCCCTGGAATATCAGCCATTACAAAAGATTTATAATTTCTGTAATCTACAATTCCTAAATTGGGAGTTAAGGTTGTGAAAGCATAATCCGCAATTTTCGGTTTTGCTGCAGAAACAGCCGATAAAAGCGTGGACTTACCCGCATTCGGGAATCCGACAAGACCTACATCCGCCAAAATTTTAAGCTCAAAAACTACGTAGCCTTCCTGTCCGTCCATTCCAGGCTGCGCAAATCTTGGAGTCTGATTGGTAGAAGATTTGAAATGCTCGTTTCCTTTTCCGCCCATTCCTCCTTCCATCAGGATAATTTCCTGACCGTCTTCCATGATCTCGCCGATGATCTCGCCATCTTCATTTTTAGCAATAGTCCCGATCGGAACTTCAATATAAACATCAGCTCCGTATGCTCCGGTCAACTGGTTTTTACCTCCGTTTTCACCACGTTCCGCTTTTACGTGACGGGTATAACGAAGGGGAAGTAAAGTCCATTCATTAGCATTTCCTTTCATGATAACGTGACCTCCGCGACCTCCGTCTCCACCATCGGGACCACCTTTAGGAATATACTTTTCACGGCGAAGATGGGCAGAACCTGCACCTCCATGACCGCTTTTACAATGAATCTTTACGTAATCTACAAAATTTGACATATTCTTTTGTTGTCAGTTAATGGTTGTCAGTTGATTGCTGAATACGATCAACCATCAACTATCAACTGTTTTTATTTTACTTTTTCTACTTCAGCAAAAAGTTTTTCAGAGATTTCGTTGATGTCTCCGACACCGTTGATCTCTACATACTTACCTTGTTGCTTGTACAATTCGGCTACTTCTGCTGTTTTTGCGTAGTATTCTTTTATTCTGTTTTCAATGATCTCAACATTGCTGTCGTCAGATCTTCCGCTGATTTCACCTCTTTTTAAAAGTCTTTCAACCAAAATTGAATCTTCCACTACCAAAGAAAGACAAATGTCGATCTCATCATTCAGTTCCTCTTTTACGATCTTTTCCAAAGCTTGTGTCTGAACGGCAGTTCTAGGATATCCATCGAAAATAAATCCTGCAGTATCCGTTGGTTTTCTGATCTCATCAATCAGCATATCTGTTGTTACCTGATCCGGAACCAATTCACCTTTATCGATATAAGACTTTGCCAGTTTCCCAAGTTCTGTGTCATTTTTCATATTGAATCTGAAAAGATCACCTGTTGAGATTTGCTTCAAGTTGAATTTCTCGATTAAGTTTTGTGCTTGAGTTCCTTTTCCACTTCCTGGAGGGCCGAACAGAACAATGTTTATCATAATTTTGATTATGCTTCTGGCAATTGGCAAAGGCTTCTTGCTTTTAGCTTTGTTTAGTTAATATTTTACTTTTTATTTCGATTTAATATTTAAAGCTAAAAGCCAGTAGCTAATAGCTATCGGCAATCTAATGATTGATTTGTCCGTCTTCTAATTGGTAGAGGTTAGGTAAATTTCTTCCCAACTCATCGTAATCCAATCCGTACCCTAAAACAAATTTATTGGGGATTTCTTTTCCGATATAGTCCAGTTTGAAATCTTTCTTATAAACCTCAGGTTTCAAAAGGAATGAAGCCAGTTTTACAGACTTCGGACGCTGGGTTTCCTTAAAATATTTAAAAAGACTTTCAACCGTATTTCCTGTGTCCACAATATCTTCCACAAGGATGATATGACGGTCTTTTACGTCTTTCGTTAGTTCCATTTTCTGGTAAACGATTCCTGTAGACTCAGTTCCTACATAAGAACTCATCTGGATAAAAGCAATCTCACATTCTCCCGGATAATGTTTCAAAAGATCTGAGAAAAACATAATGACTCCGTTCAAAACTCCAATAAAAACAGGAACTTCATCCTTATAATCTTCATAAATTTTTAAAGCCGTAGCTTTTACAATCTCCTGAATCTCGGCATCCTTCAAATAAGGAACAAAAGTTTTGTCGTGAACTTTAATACTTTCCATAAAAATTTTTAGTAGACTGCAAAGTTAAGGATTTTTGATGAAAGTTTTTTGAGGAGTATATCAGATTAATAAAACAATTGATAGAGAATGGTTTATTGAAATAAAAGAGATGCTTCGACTTCGCTCAGCATGACAATTTCTAATACTAATCAGTTTTTAATAAAAAATACATTTTTGCGGTGTCATGTTGAGCTTGTCGAAGCATCTTTAAATCAAAAAAATTGTTTAAAAATTCCCCTCCTTTGGAGGGGTGGCAAAAATTAAAATTTTTGACGGGGTGGTTCATAAATAATTATTTACAAATTTAAACTCGATGCTTATCCTACAACAAAGAATACTAGAATATAGTTCAAAAAACTCAAATGTATAATTTTAAGAAAAGAGATTCTTCCTTCGTCAGAATGAGAATACTGATAATTTTAGAATACTTAAAAATTCTTATCTTTGCAGCTCACAAAACCCAAATTATCAGGATGTAGGATATAATTTCTTTAAGATTTTTTAGACAATAACGAACGAGGTTATTGCAGTTTTAACTTTAATTACAGAAAGAAATTATGTTTTTTTTACACAATATATCCTATGGGTTTCCTGCGGGAGATCTTCTTTTTAATGCTGTCAACTTAACGATACCTTCACATTCAAAATCGGCTCTGGTCGGAAGCAATGGTGTGGGAAAATCTACCTTGCTGAAAATCATGGCGGATGAAATTGAGCCTTTGGAAGGCAATGTCAATAGTCAGGGGGATTTATTTTATGTTCCGCAGATGTTTGGAAATTTTAATGATTTGACGGTTGCAGAATGCTTGAAAATCGATAGAAAGCTCGATGCTCTCCAAAAAATTACGAGTGGGGAAGTGGATGAGATTTATTTTGAAACGTTGAATGACGATTGGGATATTGAAGAACGGTGTCAGAATGCTTTGCGATACTGGAAACTGGAGAATTTAGACTTGAATCAAAAATTGGAAAGACTGAGTGGCGGGCAAAAAACAAAAGTTTTTCTGGCGGGAATTCAAATCAATCATCCTGAAATCATTTTACTGGATGAACCAACAAATCATCTCGATCTGGAAGGACGGAATCTTCTGTATGATTTTATTGAAAAAACAAATTCAACCGTTGTGATGGTCAGTCACGATCGTACATTGCTGAATTTAGTAGAGACAATTTTCGAATTAAGTAACCAGGGAATTTTAATGTATGGCGGAAATTATGATTTTTATGCCGAACAAAAAGAAATTGAAAATGAAGCGTTACAAAACGATATTCACTCTAAAGAACGCGCACTGAAAAAAGCAAAAGAAAAAGAACGCGAAACGTTGGAACGGAAACAAAAACTTGATGCACGCGGAAAAGGAAAGCAGGAAAAATCGGGTGTAGCGAGAATAATGATGAATACATTAAGAAACAATGCTGAGAAAAATTCTTCAAAATTAAAATCTGTTCATGCCGATAAAATTAATGATATTTCCGGTGATTTGCGGAATCTGCGTTCATCGGTGAGAAATGCGGATCAGATGAAAGTGAATTTTAATGATTCGAATCTGCATTCAGGTAAAATTTTGATTTCTGCCGAGGAAATTAACTTTAGATATGACGAAGAAAATCTCTGGAAAGAAAATCTTAATCTTGAAATCCGGAGTGGTGACAGAATTTCTATTAAAGGTTCGAACGGTTCGGGAAAAACGACTTTGATTAAACTATTGTTGGGAGATTTGCAGCCTTCCGTCGGATCGATTTCTATATCGGATTTTCAGACGATTTATATTGATCAGGAATATTCTTTAATTGATAAAGAAGCAACAGTCTATGATTTTGCTCAACAGTTCAACGATAATGCATTGCCAGAATCTGAAGTGAAAACCTTATTGTCAAGATTTTTATTCGGGAAAGAAACCTGGGATAAAAAATGCGATGTTCTGAGTGGCGGAGAAAGGCTTCGACTTCTTCTGTGCGGACTTTCCATCAGCAATAAGGCTCCTGATATGATTATTCTTGATGAACCAACGAATAATTTAGACCTTCAAAATGTTGAAATTCTGACGAATTCTATTAAAGATTATCATGGAACTTTGGTGGTGATTTCTCATGATGAAGTGTTTTTAGAAGAGATTGGAGTAGATCGGGAATTGATGTTAAACTAAATAAAATTAGAATCCATCATCTTTAATCAAAATTTATAGAATAGAAGAGGTTATCTTAAAAATGTCATTCTGACAAAGGAAGAATCTTTCCAATCAGAATAATATTTTTGAGTCAGCCTCTTTTTTATCATTACTCTTCTAATGGTTATTTCTTTGCTTTCTTATCGTATCCAGAACTAGCTGTATTTTTTCCTGGAGCTCATAATCGCCTGAAATTTCAATGAGCGGGATATTTATTTCAGACAGCCATTCGAGATGGGCTTTTAAAGTTCTGTTGGCAATGCCGGTATTATGATCATAATCGTTCGCCCAATCCATAAATTCCTGATGTTTTTGAGCTCTTTCCGGATTGTTGATAATTTCATTGCCATACCTTTCATATTCTCTTTTTTTCAGCCTTTCCATTCGTATTTCAGGAGGGAGATAAAGAAATACAACCAGATCAAATGGGGGAAATCCATTTTTACCCCAATGAATTATAGAACCTCCGAAAATCCAGTTTTCGGTAGTATGCAGTTTGTCTGCAACAGTAGTGTTTCTTATTTCAGGATTTTGCTTTTCTGTAAAGGGAGTGGGTGTTTTAAGCCAGAAAAAATCATCACTGTCAAAATATTCAATACTAAGTTCCTGAGATAATGCTTTTCCTAAAGTAGTTACGCCTGACCCGGAAGCTCCGAAAATATGTATTCTCATGATCTTGAAATGTATACAATAGACTTTTACTGTATTAAAATCCAGCGGTAAATTCCATTCAGGACCTCTTCTCTTATTTCCTCATTTAAAATCTCATGGCGCATTTCCGGATAAAGCTTTACCTCTACATTCTGAAAACCATCATTCTTTAAATTGCTAACGGTATACATTACTCCTTTGCCAAAATCACCAATCGGATCATTTTTCCCACTTACGAATAAAAAAGGAAATGATTTGGAAATGGAAGAAGCCCAGTTTCTTGCTGTCGCTTTTTTATAAATGGTAAATAAAGTATAAAATGCATTATACGTAAAAGGAATTCCGCAAAGCTCATCCTGCTCAAAAGCTTTTCTGTTTTCCGGATTTACACTTAGCCAGCTGGTGTCGCTAAAATCTTTATCCTTTTTAAAATTTTTGTTATTCACACTTGTAAAAACAGAATTCAAAAAAGTACGATGACGAGGTACAATAGCATTGGCTAATGATAAATAACCTCTTAATACATTGATCCCCGATAAAGGTCCTCCGGTTCCTGTAATAATAGCTCCTGAAAATTTATCACTTGCATTTTGAAGAAGACAGCGTGTGATAAAGGATCCCATGGAATGTCCTAAGATAAAATGAGGAACATCCGGAAACTGATCTGCAAGATAATCTGCCATCATTTCTGCATCAGCAACAAGCCTTTCATCAGGTTTTTCAAGCTGAAAGAAGCCAATATCTTTTTTCTCCTTTACCGATTTTCCATGTCCTAAGTGGTCATACGTCAATACAGCAATCCCATGAGCTGAAAAATATTCTGCAATCTCTGTATATCTTCCGCTGTGTTCCTGCATGCCATGGACGATGAGCAGGGTAGCTTTGGTTGTTTCAGGAGAAAATAGGTTGTAAAAAAGCTGTGACTCATTGTTTGTTTTTGATGATAAGTACGCTATGATTTGGGATGCTGACATAAGAACTTATTTAGATGCTTATCAAAGATAGGGAATAATAAAGCACCCGATATGATTATTCTCGATGAACCAACGAATAATGTAGATCTTCAAAATGTGAAAGTTCTAAAATTCTATTAAAGATTATCATGGAACTTTGGTGGTGATTTCACATGATGGAGGTGTTTTTGGAGGAGATTGGGGTGAGGAGTGAGGTTTTGTTGAAATAAGGAAAATAAAAATATCCATACTGTTTGTCATTCCGCAGGAATCTAAGTTGAAGGTTTCTACGGAATAATATTTATTTAGCTTCTGATAATGTCCAATCCAGATACATATCTTTATTGATAATATCGACAAGAAGATCTTCTAAATTCTCGCAAAAATGTCTTTTTAATATTAATGGAGATTTTATTAGAGTTTCTTTTAATTCTTTTTCAGTGTAGTAATAAGCGTTTGGATTATCACTATCATATTGATTAGCTTTCCAGATTTTGTGTTTTAGTAAAACATTGACTAAGTTTTCAATAATTACGTCTTCCAATCCAGCTGCCTCATCTTCCACTTTATTAATTATTAAATTATATTTTCCGTCCCAGACATCATAATCTTTATAATATACTCTTATTAATCTTTCCTTATTCAATTGATTAAGTATATGAATAAGACCAGATTTTTCTCCTGTTGCGCTTCCGTAAGAAATTATTTTTTTACTTCTTTTTAAAATGAATAAAGGACCTTGTCCGACAAATTGGTGTTCAAATTTTAATGTTTCAAAAAACTTTTTAGATTGATAATGGAAGCAAAATGTGTCATCAGTTTCATGTATATCATCTTCGAATATTTGAACAATATCTCCATATTCATTTAAAAGATATTCTCTGGCTATTTTTAGATATTCATCTTTAATGTTTTCTTGCATTTTTGTTTTAAGTGCTTTTAATGGTTATTAACCAAAACTGTTTTTTTAAAGCATATTTTTCTAATATACCTAGGTTGGAAATTGTCCAGCCAAAATCATTTTGTTGTTTATCTGAAAATATAAGCTTATAAGTTTTATTTTTTTTTAAAAAATCTTTTCCATAAGTTTCGGGACATGTAATAATAATCGGAATTTGATTATTTGTGTAGTTCTTAAAATTGGTGTCAATAATTTCAAATTCTATTATAATTCCAAAAGCAATGTAGCCACAACCTGGAGGTAAGGATACATTGTTTATAATTTTTCCGGTCATCTCATATTCATTTCCTTGTATTTTCTTGTTCTGTGCAAAAGCTAATGAATTTATTATGGTGAATAAGAAAACTAATTTATTTACTATTTTCATATTATTTAAAATAATAATTAAAAGTAAAAGAAAATATTGTAATTATTCAAATTCAACCACATGATTTCCACCCACCAAAAAATAAAATCCACCACAAATTTGCGCACCCAATTTTTTAAAAGTAATTTTGCATGAATCTAAAATAAAAGTAAAATATGTCAACTTACGTAGTTGTAGGTCTTCAATATGGAGATGAAGGTAAAGGAAAAATCACGGATGTTTTATCGGCAAAATCAGATTACGTTGTACGTTTCCAAGGAGGAGACAACGCGGGTCACACGGTTTATGTAGGTGAAGAGAAATTCGTTTTGCACCTTCTTCCATCGGGAGTTCTTCAGTGCAAAGGGAAGTGTATCATTGCGAACGGAGTAGTGGTAAATCCTAAATCTTTCATTAAGGAGGTGAATCAGATCGAAAGCAAAGGCTTGAAAACTGACCACATTTTCATCAGCAGAAGAGCGCATGTCATCATGCCTTACCACATTCTTTTGGATACTTACCGTGAAGAAGAGCACGGAGGAACGCAGATCGGAACGACGAAAAAAGGGATCGGACCTTGCTATGAAGACAAAATTGCAAGAGTAGGGATCAGAATGATCGACCTTCTGAATCCTGAAATTTTAAGAGACAAAATCGAGAAAAACTTAAAAATTAAGAATTCTCTTTTTGAAAAATATTACGGAAAACCGACATTAGACGTTGAGGAAATTTACAACGAATATTTAGAAATAGGAAAACAGCTTCAGGACAGAATCGTAGATACAGAACTGGAATTAAACGAGGCGATCAGAGATGGTAAAAATGTTTTATTCGAAGGAGCGCAGGCTTTGATGCTTGATATCGACTTCGGAACCTATCCATACGTAACTTCATCTTCTCCATCAACTGGTGGGGTTTGTACAGGAGCAGGTGTTCCGCCAACTTCCCTTCAAAACTTAATCGGTGTTGCAAAAGCATACTGTACAAGAGTTGGAAACGGACCTTTCCCATCAGAATTAGACAACGAATTAGGAGAAAGCATCAGACAAATTGGAGGAGAATTCGGAGCGACTACGGGTAGACCAAGAAGAACAGGTTGGTTAGATCTTGTTTCTTTGAAGCATGCTTGTATGATCAATGGGATCAATAATCTTGTTATTACAAAATTAGACGTTCTTACAGGAATTGAAAACCTGAAAGTGGTTACTCATTACAAAACTGAAGACGGAAAAATCATCGATTATTTCACTTCTTCAACAGAAAAATTATACAACTACGAACCAATCTACCAAGATCTACCGGGTTGGAAAGAAGACATAACAAAAGCAAGAAGCTATGACGAACTTCCTGATACAGCTCAGAAATATATCGAGTTTATCGAGAAATATTTAGGAATCAATGTGTACTTAGTATCTGTTGGTCCTGAAAGAAGCCAGAACATCATCAGAAAAGAATTATTCTAAAATAATTTCAGATATTTTAAAATCCCGCTTAAAGCGGGATTTTTTTGTTTTTATATTTATCTGTGGCATAGTTAAATTTTAAATATTGTATTGTTTATTTTGTTTTTGTGATATTTTGATAAATTTTTGGCAAATATTTTGATAGATGTTTTGTGTTAAATTATCAGTGGTTGAAAAACTGATAATTTTATTTTTTTTAACAGTTTAAATTTTTAGTGATGAAACACCTACACCAAAATCAAGAATTTCGTTTTAATGAAGTTTTATTTGAGCACCGTAATAAGGAGTACGGCGCCTATGTTTTAAGAAATGAATCAGACAGAACATTAACAAAAGCACTTTTTGTAGGTGTGAGTTTATTGGCTGCAGTTTCTATTACGCCATTTGTGATTAATGCTTTTAATACTGAAAGTTCAGTACATACTCCTATAGATGGCCCACCTGTAGTTATTAAATTGGATAGAGTTGATCGGCCAGATACACCGCCGGTGAAAATTGAGCCTGTAAAACCAACCACTCCTCCTAATGTAAAAACTTACGATTCAAGAGTTGTTGAACCTAAGAGGGATGCAGTTGAAGTTGAGAAAAAGAAAATACCGGATGATGCAGTGGCAGGATTGACCACTAATTTAAAAGCGGATCCTGCTCCAACAAATACATATGTTCCTCCAACGACTATCCCTACTAGTGGTACTGGTCCTGTAGCTCCATATGTAAAACCGGAGGCTCCTAAAGTTGATAAAAGTAAAATTGAAACAGAGCTAAGTGCAGAAGCGAATTTTAGTGGAGGAATAGAAGCTTTCAGAAATAAAGTAATGAATAATTTCGACGGATCGGGATTTGAATCCGGTGACGTTATGAGAACTACAATTACTTTTATTGTAGAAATTGATGGAACCATTTCAGGAATTAAGGCGAATGGTACGAATGCCGATTTTAATAATGAAGCCATTAGAACCATAAAAGCTATTTCAGCAAAAGGAAAATGGACACCCGGAAAAAATAAACAGGGAGAATCTGTAAGAAGTGCTTTCAAATTTCCGATATCCATGAAGTTTGATAATTAATCAACTGAAAATAAATCATAACACTTATCCACAAAGAATTTTTTTTGTGGATAATTTTTTTTTTATTGCTAAAAAGCTTATTAACAATATTTTAACTCTATTTTTGATTTTGTGACTCGCCCAGAGCAAAGAAAAAAGTGTATTTTTGAATCTTAAAGTTCTAAGAATGGCAAAAATCATAGGTATCGCTAATCAAAAAGGAGGTGTTGGAAAGACTACAACCGCAGTGAATTTAGCAGCAGCATTAGGGGTATTGGAAAAGAAAATATTAATCATTGATGCTGATCCTCAGGCAAATGCTACCTCAGGTTTAGGGGTTGATGATGTTCAGTATTCTACTTACAATTTATTGGAGCATAGTGTGGATACAAGAAGTTGTATCAAGCAGACAGCAACTCCGAATCTGGATATTGTGCCCTCTCATATTGACCTGGTAGCGGCTGAAATTGAGTTGGTAGACAAAGACAACCGTGAATATATGCTGAAAAAAGCATTAGAAAGCGTGAGAAATGACTACGATTATATCATTATCGATTGCGCTCCGAGTTTAGGTCTTATCACCGTGAATGCACTTACAGCAGCAGATTCTGTAATTATCCCGATTCAGTGTGAATATTTTGCATTAGAAGGATTAGGTAAATTATTGAATACCATTAAAAATGTTCAGAAAATCCATAATAAAGATTTAGATATCGAAGGGCTTCTTTTGACAATGTACGACAGCAGATTGAGACTGTCCAACCAGGTGGTGGAAGAAGTAAATTCCCACTTCCCTGAAATGGTATTTGAGACCATCATTAGCCGAAATGTAAGATTGAGCGAAGCTCCGAGTTTTGGAGAGAGTATTTTGAACTATGATGCTGAAAGTAAAGGAGCTGTTCAGTACATCCAGCTTGCAGAAGAGGTTTTGCTGAAGAACGAAAAATTAGTAAAGAATTAAAAGCAAATAGCCAAAAAAGCTAAAAGCAAATATGAAGGATAAAAAAAGAGCGATGGGACGCGGTTTAGGTGCTATTCTTAGTGCTGAATCCAAAGCGACAATTAATTCTGCTACCGATGTAGGAGCAGATAAATTTGTAGGGAATATTGTAGAAGTATCCCTGGAAGATATTTATCCGAACCCGACCCAGCCAAGAACTTATTTTGATGAAAAAGCCTTAAATGAACTTGCTCAGTCTATTAAGAACTTAGGCGTTATTCAGCCTGTTACTTTAAGAAAAGACGGAGAAAGATTCGAAATTATATCCGGGGAAAGACGTTTCAGAGCAAGTAAAATTGCCGGTCTTACCAGTATTCCTGCCTATATTCGTCTGGTAAATGATCAGGAGCTTCTGGAAATGGCTCTTGTAGAGAATATCCAGAGAGAAGATCTGGATGCCATCGAAATTGCACTTACTTATCACAGACTTTTAGAAGAAATTGGTTTAACACAGGAAAACCTTAGCCAGAGAGTAGGAAAGGACAGAAGTACCATTACCAACTCTATACGACTTTTAAGATTAAGTCCGGATATCCAGAACGCGATCAGAAGCGGAGAGATTTCAGCAGGACACGGTAGAGCAATCATCAGCTTAGAAAGTGAAGAACATCAGCAGATTTTATTTGATTTAATTATTAAAGAACAGTTGAATGTTCGTCAGGCAGAGCAGGCTGCAACGGCATTGAAAAATCCAAAATCACCAGCTGCCAAAAGAGCAAAAACAGAGCTTTCCAATAATTACAAGAGGGTTCAGAAAACAATATCTGATATATTAGATGTAAAAGTGGAGATCAAAACCTCCGGAAATGGTAAAAAAGGTAAAATTGTTCTTGATTTCAAAAATGAAGATGAGCTTGAATATATTTTATCCCATATAAAATAAATGAAGAAAATATTTTTCACATTTTTTCTGTGTCTGTTCGCAATAGCTTATTCACAAGTAATCCCTAATGATACCATTAAGGTAGACTCTGCTGTGAGTAAGGAAAAGCCAGTGGCACAGCCTAAAAAACTTCTTAAATCGGAATCGAAGATTGTAGAAGATTTAGAAAATGCAAACGGACCTACCAGAAAAACAATGAAGCTGAATCCTACCAGAGCAGGTTTGTATTCTGCGGTATTACCCGGATTAGGCCAGTTTTATAATAAAAAATACTGGAAGATTCCTATCGTATGGGGCGCTGTAGGAACCGGAGTGGGGATCGCAATCTGGAATGACAATCAGTATAAAAAATACCGTGGATATTATCTGGATAAATTGAATGGGAGGCCCAATGATTTTTTAAAAGACAAACCTTTCTTGGATAAAATTGCCTTGGGAAATGCACAGGACAGGGCAAAAAGGCAAAGAGATTACGCTATCGCCATTTCAGGATTGATTTATATTCTGAATATTGTAGATGCAGTCGTAGACTCTCATCTTTATGAAAGCCGTCACGATCCTGATCTTTCTTTTGTACCTACCGTCATTCAGGATCAATATGGAATTACCCCTCCTAAAACGGGGCTGAGTTTAAGTTATAGATTTTAATACATTATACGTGATTTTCCAATTCGGTATAATTAAAACAATAAAAGCATATGAGAATAGCATTAGTTGGATATGGTAAAATGGGTAAGATTATCGATGAAATCGCTCAGAAAAGAGGTCATGAAGTTGTCGCCCGCCTAAAAGAAACTCCAACTGCTGAAAATCTTAACCATCCGGATGTTGTTATTGAATTTTCACTTCCTGAAGTGGCATTTGAAAATGTAAAAGCATGTCTTGAAAATAACGTTCCGGTCATCTGCGGTACAACAGGATGGCTGGAGAAAAAATCTGAAATCGAGAAAATTGCTGTTGAAAACAATACGGCTTTTTTATACGGATCCAATTTTAGTTTAGGAGTAAATTTATTTTTTGCTTTGAATGAGAAATTGGCAGATCTGATGAAAAATGTAGATGAATACTCATGTCAACTGGAAGAAATTCACCACATTCATAAAAAAGATGCACCAAGCGGAACGGCGATTTCAATTGCAGAAGGTATTTTCAAGCACAACAAAAAGTTTGATGCCTGGAAATTGGATGAGACAAAAGATAATCAGTTAGGTATTTTTGCAATTCGCGAAGATGAGGTTCCCGGAACTCACAGTGTTTTTTACAGAAGCGAAGTAGATGAAATCGAGATCAAGCATACTGCTTTCAATAGAAACGGTTTTGCACTGGGAGCTGTAGTGGCTGCAGAATGGATTAAAGATAAAAAAGGAAATTTTGAAATGAAAGACGTTTTAGGTCTTTAGTTTTGTAACAAAATCCTTACATTGTAAACTAATTAGTAGTAAATGATTGATGGATAAAATAACCATTGCTCGTTACAGATTACTTAAATTATAGATTAGGCAAAAGAATTTTATGAATTACTTTTTAACGTACACAGTCTATGTTCTCATCTTATCTGTATTGATGGGAATTTCCACATGGAAGCTGTTTAAGAAAATGGGATATAGCCCTTTATTTGCTTTCATTCCGTTTTATAATTATTTCATCATTTTAAAAGAAACCAAACATCCTAAATGGTGGGCCGTTTTATCCTACTTACCCATTGTAGGGCCTATTATGATGTCTGTTTTCCATATTTATTTAATGAAGAAATTTGGAAAAACACTTTTCCAGCATCAGCTTCTTACAGTGATTCTTCCATTCATTTACATGGCAAGTGTTAACTATTCTAAAGACGCAGAAGTAGAAGATGAAAGTGCAAACGATCTATTCTTAACGGACGAAGAGAAAAATACAAAGAAAAAAGATACTTTTGTAGGATCTATTACTTTTGCGGTAGTTTTCGCTACGATTATCCACGTTTTTGTTACCCAGCCATTTGGAATTCCTACAGGATCTATGGAAAGAACACTTTTAGTAGGTGACTTCCTTTTCGTAAACAAATGGAGCTATGGATACAGACTTCCGATGCGTCCGGTTGCGATTCCTTTCTTACAGGGAACAATTATGGACACGGGAGAAAAAGGAAATCCTAAAGATGATCCAAAATCTTATGTGGATGCAGTAAAACTTCCTTATGAAAGAATTTTCCAATTCAATAAGCCTCAGAGAAATGATGTGGTAGTATTCAACTATCCTCAGGATTCTGTACACACAGCAATCGATAGAAAAGACCCTTATGTAAAAAGATGTGTGGCTGTTGCTGGAGATACTTTTGAAATGAGAGCAGGAAGACTTTTTGTAAACGGAAAGCCTGAAACGGTTTTAGGAGATCAGGAAGTTCAACATGCTTATACCGTAAACGCAGGATCTCAATTAGATATTCCTTCTTTATATAATACATACGGATTTTTGCCGGTAAGAGAAATACAGACTGAAAAAGGATTTATATATGCGTTTCAGGGATTGACAGATAAAACTGCTGCAGAAATAAAAACATTACCTAATGTGGTAAGTATGGAGGAAAGTATTTTCCCTAAAGATTCTGCTACGGTTTCCTATAAATTAAATGCAGATAAATCTGCTTATACTAAGAGCATTGATACGACACAATCTATTTTCCCAATTAATAAACCTTGGAATCAGGATTGGTACGGTCCTTTAAAAATTCCTAAGAAGGGAGATGTAGTGGCAATTAATAAAGAAACACTTCCAACATACAGATGGATTATTTCTGAATATGAACACAATAGTTTAGTGGAAAGAGATAATCAGATTTTCATCAATGGTCAGCCTGCAACTTCATATACCATCAAACAAGATTATTATATGATGATCGGGGACAACAGAGATGCTTCATTAGATGCCAGATTCTTTGGTTTCGTTCCGGAAGAAAATATTGTAGGAAAACCAATGTTTACATGGATGAGTGTTCAGGGTGTCTTTTCTGATGCAAGCTCAACGTATCAGGCTCCTAAAAAAATCCGTTGGGACAGAATGTTTAAGGCAACCAATACAGGAGAAGCGAATAAAACTTCATATTGGTGGATAGCCGCAATGATTCTTATTCTGTTCTTCGGTTGGGAATACTTTGTAAAACTATTCAGAAAGGATAAAAAAGAAGAAAATTTATAACGAAATAAAATAGAAAAAAATGAAGTATTTGAAAAAATACTTCATTTTTGCATTATGAATATGACGAATGTATTATTACCGGTATTTTATTTACCACCTATTTCATGGTTTTCAGTGTTATTAAATCCTGAAAATGAAATCGTATTTGAACAGTTTGAGAATTTCCCGAAACAGACCTATAGAAACAGAGCCAATATTTTCGGGGCAAACGGAAAATTATCTTTAATTATCCCGATCAATCATAACGGAAAAAGAGAACTGAAAGATATTGAAATCTCTTACAGGGAAGATTGGAGAGGCCTTCATTGGAAATCTATTAAAACAGCTTATCAGAGTTCCCCTTATTTCGAATTTTATGAAGATAAGCTAAAGAAAATATTTGACCTGAAGGAAAAAAATCTTTTAGATTTCAATTTAAAGGCTTTGGAAATTTTACAGAATATTCTAAAAACAGAAAAGGCATATTCTTTGAATACAGAGTATATCAAAAATCCTGAAGAGATTAATTTAAGAGAAAAATTTTCAGCGAAACAGCCTTCAGAATTTGAAATGGATGAATATTATCAGACATTTTCAGATAAACTGGGGTTTATACAGGATTTGTCAATTTTAGACCTTATTTGTAACAAAGGGCCTGAATCTTTGACTTATATAAGAAATATTAAACAATCATACTAAAAATGAAAAAGATATTATTAGCTGCTGTTTTTTTAACAGGTTTTAGCTTTACTTACGCTCAGGAAGCTAAAGGTAAGAATGTAGACCCAAAAGAAGATAAAGATTTAATGACTTGGTATCATAAAGATTTTTCTTCTGCCAAAGTATATGGTGTAAATACGGAGAATGCTTACAAATATTTGGAATCTAAAGGATTGAAGCCTAAAACGGTTGTAGTAGGAGTTCTAGACAGTGGAGTACAGGTAGATCATCCTGGTTTGGTAAAAAATATATGGTCTAATCCGAATGAAATTCCTAATAATGGAAAAGATGATGACGGAAACGGCTATATTGATGATGTTCATGGATGGAACTTTATCGGAGGAAAAAACGGCGATATCGACGTCGACAATATGGAGGTGACAAGAGTGGTAGCAAAATATAAACCTATCTTCGAGGGTGATGATTCTGCAAAGAACAAAGCAAATCAAGCTAAAATGCCTGAAGATTTTGCAATGTATATGAAGGCTAAAGACCTTTTCTCTAAAAAAAGTCTTGAAGCGAAACAAGGCTTTCAGACTTACACAATGATTAACGAAGCCATTCCTTCAATGGTAAAATTGTTAGGCGGGAAAAATGTTACTCCTGAAAATGTTGCAGCTATTAAAACAACGGATCAGAAAGAAGCTATGATTCTTCAGGTATTGAAGCAGGTAGCTGCAAGTCCTGAATTCCAAGGAAAAACTCCGGCTGAGTTCGAAAAAATAATGAAAGACCAGATGAAAGAAGCTCTGGATTATTTTGGACCTCAGGCAAAACAATACGACTTATCTTATGATCCTAGAAAAGAAATCGTAGGAGATAATTACGATGATTATTCTGAAAGAAATTACGGGAACAATCATTATGAAGGTCCTGATGCAATGCACGGTACTCACGTAGCGGGTATCATTGCAGGTCTTCCACAAGGAAAAGAAATTCAGTATGGAGTAGCTTCTAAAGTGGCAAAAATCATGTCCGTAAGAACAGTTCCAAACGGAGACGAAAGAGATAAAGACGTAGCCAACGCAATCAGATATGCGGTAGATAACGGAGCTAAAGTTTTAAATATGAGCTTTGGAAAACCGGTTTCTCCAGGTAAAACTGTAGTTTGGGATGCCTTTAAATATGCTGAGGATAAGGGAGTTCTTTTAGTAAAAGCTGCAGGTAACGAAAATGAAGACGTTGCTGAACATTTAGCATATCCTACCAATTTTAAAAATGTTACAGACGAAAAACCATTTGTAAACAATGTAATTGTAGTAGGAGCAAGTACCAATAAGAATGATGCTTTGAGAGCGGGTTTCTCTAACTACAACAAAAAAATGGTAAACGTTTTTGCTCCAGGTGATGAGATCTATTCTACAGTGCCTCATAATGAGTATAAATACCTTCAGGGAACTTCAATGGCTTCTCCTGTGGTAGCGGGTGCAGCAGCGGTTTTATTAGCGTATATGCCAAGTCTTACTCCGGCTCAGATTATTGAGTCTTTAGTTAAATCAAGTAATCCTAATACAACAGACGGGTTTGCAGACTTTTCTCAGGCAGGAGGGGTAATTGATGTGAAAAAAGCAGCTGAATATGCTTATACACATTTTTATAACGGTAAATCTGGTGAAGTGAAAAAAGCTACGAAATCTGTAAAAAAGACTGTTAAAAAATAATTAATCTTCGCTTTTTTATTAGCAATAGATATGAAGTCCGAAATTTTCGGACTTTTTTATTTTTATTTATTATTTTGGCACGGTTTTTTGTAACTTTATTATAACAAAATAATAAACAACAAAATGAAAAAGTTACTACTTGCAGGGATGTTGGGAACATCACTTTTTGCAGTGTCTTGTTCCTCAGTTAACAACGCTAAAACATCACAAAATCAAAGATCAGAGTTTCTTAAAATGAAAGGAGACTGGCAAATCGTAAGCATTGATTATGATAAAAAGTTCAAGATTAAACCTTTTGATGAAGGGGCAGACGCACAATGTTTTGTAGGAAGCCATTGGAGATTAATTCCGAACAATTGGTCAGGAGCCTATACTTTAAACGGCGGTGGATCTTGCCCGGCCATTACACAGCCTATCAAAATTGATGTGAAAAACGGCAATACTTTTGAGTTTAAGAAAATAGCTGACGGAACAAAAGCAAAGCAAAATACAGCAGGATATACTTTAACATTGATTAATCAGGCTACAGATCAATTCTCACTAGAACAAAACATTCCTTTTGACGGAGAAAACGTAAGAGTTGTTTACAATTTCCAGAGAACAGGAATGAAATAGTTTAACTTAAATATTAAAAAAATGAAATTTACAAAAACATATATCGGAGCTCTTTTTTTATCATCAGCTCTATTGCTTACAAGCTGTGAGGCTGTACAGAATTCTAATCATCAGCAAAGAGGTACCGCAGTAGGTGCTGCATCCGGAGCAATTATCGGTGGTATTTTAGGAAACAATGTAGGAAAAGGTAAAAATGCTGCATTAGGAGCTGTTTTAGGAGGAGTTATTGGTGGGGTTACTGGTAACGTAATCGGTAGTAAAATGGATAAACAGGCCAGAGAAATTAAAGAAACTTTACCTGGAGCACAGGTAGAAAGAGTGGGAGATGGTATTAAGGTTACTATGAATGAAAGTATCGTTAACTTTGCTTTTGACTCATCCAACCTTACATCTGTTGCACAAGCTAACTTGGATAAATTGGCTCAGGTATTGACTAATAACCCCGATACTAATATCAATATCTACGGACATACAGACAGCGTAGGTAAAGATGCTTACAACATGTCGCTTTCTCAAAGAAGAGCTGACGCTGTAAAAGCTTATTTAGTAGGAAAAGGAATTGCTTCAAACAGGATGTTTACAAAAGGTGAAGGTAAGACTATGCCTGTAGCATCAAACGATACCGAAGAGGGTAGAGCTAAAAACCGTAGAGTAGAATTTGCAATTACTGCAAATGAGAAAATGATTAACGAAGCTCAGCAAGGGCAGTAGTTGAAAAATTAAAACATAAATGTTGTAACAAAGAAACCGCTTCTGCGGTTTTTTTGTATTTTTATACCAATCAATTCTAAAATTTTTATTTTTGTAACTGAAACAGCATAAATGAAGAAATATTTAAAGCTACTTAGAGTAGAGCAGTGGGTGAAAAACCTGTTTGTATTTGTTCCCCTTTTTTTTTCAGGTAATATCCAGAATATGGATTTACTTACTAAAAGTATTTTCGCATTTATCATTTTTTCCTTGGCGGCCAGTACAGTGTATATCTTAAATGATTATAACGATATTGAGGCCGATAAAAAACATCCGGAAAAAAGAAGACGTCCTTTAGCAAGTGGCGCAATCTCTAAGGCAAAGGCGCTGGGAATTCTGGCGGGATTATTTATTACAGATGTTTTGCTTGTATTTGTTGCACAGATTTATTTTAATCAGGTATTATGGAAGTTTGCATTGATCATTCTGGCTTATCTTGGGATGAACCTGGCCTATACTTTTAAACTGAAACATGTTCCTATTGTAGATATCTGTATTATTGCTATTGGTTTTGTATTAAGAGTTTTGGCAGGAGGTTATATTACAGAAATAGAGATCTCTCAATGGGCGATTTTACTGACTTTTGTTCTGGCCTTAGTATTGGCAATCGGAAAAAGAAGAGGTGAACTTATCAATGCTCAGGTTTCCGGAAAAACGAGAAGAGCTTTAGATGGGTATAACGTGCAGTTTGCAGATGTTGCGTTATCAATTTCTATTGCTTTAGCTATTGTCTGTTATCTTATGTTTACCTTATCTCCTGAGATTCAGATGAAGTTGCATTCAGGTGTGTTTTATACTGTTATATTTGTGGTATTTGCCTTTTTAAGGTATTTACAGCAGACTTTAGTATACAACAGAACAGAATCGCCTACAAAAATTATTTATAGAGACAGATATATACAGGTAACTTTAATATTATGGGTTGCTGCATTTTTAATTTTAATTTACTTTAAAAAATGAAGCCGAATTTCGTACAAAAGGTTACAAACTGGGGGAATTTTCCCGTAGTGAAAAAAGAAATGAAATCTGATGATAGCTTTAAGAAAATCAAGGATTTTGTACTTACTCATAATGAAGTTATAGCAAGAGGAAACGGAAGATGTTATGGAGATGCTTCGTTGGGTGAAAATATTTTTTCAACAAAAAAATTAAATAAGTTCATCAGTTTTGACCGCTTGAATGGAATTATTGAATGCGAAGCGGGGGTTTTACTTTCAGAAGTATTAGAAATCTCTGTTCCGCAAGGATATTTTTTATATGTAACTCCAGGAACCAAGTTTGTTTCGGTCGGAGGAGCAATTGCTTCCGATGTTCACGGAAAGAATCATCATGCAGAAGGCTGCTTTTCAGAATATGTCATAGATTTTAAATTAATGATAGAAAATGGTGAAATCATTAATTGCTCCAGAGAGGAAAATATCGAAAGATTTTGGGCGACAATAGGAGGAATGGGACTTACCGGAATTATTCTTTCCGCTAAATTTAAACTTAAAAATATAGAATCTGCCTACATCCGTCAGGAAAGCATTAAAGCGGAAAACCTTGATGAGATCTTTACATTATTTGAAGAAAGTGAAAGCTGGACTTACAATGTAGCCTGGATTGATTGTTTACAGACAGGAAAGAATATCGGAAAAAGTATTTTAATGAGAGGGGAACATGCTTTTCCGCATGAACTTCCGCAAAACTTCAAAGAAAAACCTTTACGATTAAAGAAAAAATTTGAACCTTCTGTTCCTTTTTATTTTCCAGGGTTTGTTTTAAATAAGTTTACGGTTAAGATTTTTAACCTGTTATACTTCAAAAAACAATCTAAAAAAGAAGTAAAGAATATTATTGACTACGAAACCTTCTTTTATCCTTTAGATGTGGTGAGAGACTGGAATAAAATCTACGGTAAATCAGGATTTATCCAATATCAGATGGTTATTCCTAAGGAAAAAGGAAAAGAAGGAATGAAAAAAATTCTTGAAACGATTGCTAGAAGCGGGAATGGTTCGTTTCTGGCAGTTTTAAAGCTTTTTGGAAAAAATAATCCGGAAGCTTATAACTCTTTTCCGATGGAAGGCTATACTTTGGCACTGGATTTCAGAGTAAATTCAAAGCTTAAAGCCTTGGTTGGACAGCTTGACAACATTGTTCAGGAATTTGGAGGGAGAATTTATCTTACGAAAGACAGTATGAGCAAATCGTCTCTTACCAACTATCTTAAAAATATTCAGAATTCAAAATTTGTGTCTTTGCAGCATAAGAGAATCATAAATAATAATCAAGGCTCATGATCGTTTTAGGAAGTACGTCTGAAGTTGCACAGGCATTTGTAGAAAAAGCATTGCAGGAAGGTGAAAGGTTTGAGAAAGTTTATCTTTTTACCTCCAATAAAGAGACAACGGAGAGATTTGCCAGACACATTGATGTAAAGTTTCTGCAGCAGTCTGAAGTAATCGAATTGGATCTTACGAAAGAAATAGATTATAATATATTTGAAAATATCAATTCAACGTTATTATTTTGTGCGATAGGATATTTGGGCGAAGGAACAGAAGAGGGATTATATGACAATAAAAATACACAGAAGATCATAGAAATCAACTATTCAAAATTAATTCCTTTGATCAATTATTTTGCTCACAAATTTGAAAACAGAAGATCCGGAACAATTATAGGGCTTTCTTCTGTAGCAGGAGATCGGGGAAGACAGAGTAATTTTATCTATGGAAGCGCGAAAGCAGCTTTTACGGCTTATCTAAGTGGGCTTAGAAATTATCTTTTTGACAAAAAAGTGCATGTCATTACGATAAAACCAGGTTTTATGGCCACTAAAATGACAGAAGGATTACCTTTGAATCCGAAACTGACGGCCAGTCCGAGACAAGCTGCCGATTGTATTTATAAAGCATTTAAAAAACAAAAAAATGTTGCATACGTTTTGCCGGTTTGGGGCGTTATTATGATGATCATCAGGAATATTCCTGAATTTATATTTAAAAAATTAAAGCTATAATTGCATATGAAAAAATTGTATTGTTTTGATTTTGACGGAACACTTACCTATAAAGATACTATGTTTATGTATCTGAAGTTTTACAATCCTGCCAAATACCACATACAGTTTTTAAGACATGTGCCGCTTTTTATTCTGTTAAAGCTGAAATTGGCTCAAACCGAAAAGGTAAAGAAAAGCTTCATAGGATCAATTTTAAAAGGACAATCACAGGAAAAAATCGAAAAAAAATCCAAACAATTTTTTGAACGTCATTACCCTAAAATTGTCAGAGAAAATGCTTTGGATTTTATTAATAATATCGATAGGAATAATACACAAAGTTTATTGGTTACTGCTTCACTGGATATTTGGACAAAACCTTTTGCAGATGCATTCCAAATGCAGCTGATTTCTACCCGTGCAGAGTTTAAAAACGGTATTTTTACGGGAAATTTTATTGGTAAAAATTGCAACGGAAAAGAAAAGCTGGAAAGAATAAAAGAAGAAATAGACCATAAAAAATACGATAAAATAATAGCTTTTGGAGACACCTCCGGCGACAAGCCGATGCTAAAATGGGCGAATGAAGGACATTACCAATTTTTTCACTAATTTTGACACGTAAAAGTGTAACAATGAAAAAGCTGCTTATCCTATGTTGGGCTACCTTGATTGGCTGTACAAGTACACCATCTCAAAAGACTTCAGACATGCAGACACAACCGACAATTTTAGCTTCCGAGTCACAAGGTGGTAGCGGAAAAGTAGAATTTAGCATTATTAAAAATGAACAGGAATTTCAGAAAGCTCTGAAAGGAAATTCTGTTGTTGTAATAAGTGATGGCAGCGAATCTGGGGGGCAGACTCCGAAATTCCCGAAAGATAAAAAAGTAGTCCTTTATAATCTGGGAACGTTCAGATCTGGAGATCACAGAATTACTGAAATCAAGAAGATCTCAGTAAAGGAAAATGTTTTACATATAGAAGTACCTTATGTAGAACATGGAGGAATGGAAATACAGGTAATCTCTAATCCTTATGTGATTTTTACAGTTCCTTCCAACTATCAATTTAATGCTATAGAAATAAAATCTTCAAAATAAAAATGAACAAAATATATCTTGATAACGCTGCAACTACACCTCTTTCTGAAGAAGTGATCGATGCTATGGTAGCTACCATGAAAATGAATTTTGGAAACCCTTCCTCTACGCACAGTTTTGGGCAGGAAGCTAAAATTCTTATCGAAAATGTGAGAAGACAGGTTGCGGATTATCTTCATGTGACTCCTGCTGAGATTATTTTTACGTCTTGCGGAACTGAGTCTAACAACATGATTATCAAATCAAGTGTTGAACATCTTGGTGTAGAAAGAATCATCAGCTCCCCTTTAGAGCACAAATGTGTTTCTGAAAGTGTTTTAGATATGAAAAGCAGAAAGGGAGTTGAGGTAAACTACATTCGTCCGAATGAAAAAGGAGATATTGATCTTAATAAACTTGAAGAACTTTTAAAAGCATCAGACAAGAAAACATTGGTTACTTTAATGCATGCTAATAATGAGATCGGAAATTTGATGGATATTAAAAAAGTAGCAGAATTGTGTAAAGCTCACCATGCTCTTTTCCATTCAGATACGGTACAGACAATGGCTCATATGCATTTGGATTTCTCTGATATCCAGGTTGATTTTGCCTCTTGTAGCGCTCACAAATTCCATGGTCCGAAAGGAGTTGGTTTTGCTTTTATCAGAAAATCAAGCGGTTTAAAAGGAATCATTACAGGGGGGCCTCAGGAAAGAAGCTTAAGAGCCGGAACTGAAAATGTAGCCGGAATTGTAGGTTTAGGAAAAGCTTTGGAGCTTTCCTTGCAGAATATGGAAGCTTATACCAATCATATGCAGGATGTAAAAAGCTATGCGATAGAAAGACTTACAGAAGAAATTCCAGGGATTAAATTCAACGGAAGAAGTGCAGAGAAGGAAAACAGTCTTTACACCGTTTTAAGCGCTTTATTACCTTATAAAAACCCATTAATCGGTCTTCAGCTGGATATGAAAGGAATTGCTATTTCTCAAGGAAGTGCATGTTCTTCAGGAGCTTCAAAACCTTCAATGGTAATGATGATGGTTCTTTGTGAAGATGAAATGGATCATTGTACGCCTTTGCGTATCTCTTTTAGCCATTTAACAACTAAAGAAGATATTGATGCTTTGGCAACAGCTCTGAAAGAAATTTCGAAAGATTTCGTTATAGAAAATACAAATGTTGAGCATAGATAGGTCTATTGCTCAAAAAGCGTAATTTTGAATATCCAATTGAAAGGAAAAAGAAAAAATATTAATTAAAATAAAAGAAACAAAAATGGCTTTAGAAATTACAGATAGCTCATTTCAGGAAACGGTTTTAAAATCAGATAAGCCGGTATTAGTAGACTTTTGGGCTGTATGGTGTGGACCATGCAGAACTTTAGGACCAATCATCGAGGAAGTAGCAACTGACTTTGATGGAAAAGCAATCGTAGGAAAAGTAGACGTAGACAACAACCAGGAAATTTCTATGCAATATGGAATCAGAAATATCCCTACTGTTTTAATTTTCAAAAACGGTGAAGTGGTAGATAAATTGGTTGGTGTAGCTCCAAAAGAGGTAATCGCTGAAAAATTAAGTGCACACTTATAAAAAAATAAGTTTGATAATGAATGCCTTCCATTTTTGGAAGGCTTTTTTTTGAAAATAATTTGCTGGTAAGGAAAAAAGTTGTAGTTTTGCAATCACAAAAAAGAAACGAAGTTCTTTAGGAAAAATGATCCGGTAGTTCAGCTGGTTAGAATGCCGCCCTGTCACGGCGGAGGTCGCGGGTTCGAGTCCCGTCCGGATCGCAGAAGTTTTCTCAATTTCTTTAAAAAAAATTGATCCGGTAGTTCAGCTGGTTAGAATGCCGCCCTGTCACGGCGGAGGTCGCGGGTTCGAGTCCCGTCCGGATCGCAGAAGTTTTCTCAATTTCTTTAAAAAAAATTGATCCGGTAGTTCAGCTGGTTAGAATGCCGCCCTGTCACGGCGGAGGTCGCGGGTTCGAGTCCCGTCCGGATCGCAAAAAGCAGTAAAATTTATTTTACTGCTTTTTTTATGGTTAAAATTTTGATCTTAATATTAAGATGATACCGAATAACTAGATTTTTTAAGAGAATAATCCTTTAATTACCGATAATATTCCTTTTTGTTACAATCTTAAATTTTATGTAATGTATAGATTGCATTTGTTTGAATCACAGTCTATTTGTTTTTATTTTCAATATAATAAATTCCGAAATTCTTCTAACCTGGCAGAAATTTATAATCGTTAGACATTTGCAAATTTTCATATTTGTAATGATTAACCAATAAAATAAATATTATGTCTAAACACGATGTGAAAGGAAAAGTTGTTTTAATTGCCGGAGGTGGTAAAAACTTGGGAGGACTTTTAAGCAAAGATTTTGCTGCTAAAGGTGCAAAGCTGGCCATTCATTATAACAGCGAAAGTTCAAGAGAAGAAAGTGAAAAAACCTTGGCAGAAGTTCAAGCTTTAGGAGCTGAAGCTTTTTTGTTTCAGGGAGATCTTACAAAGGTTGAAAATATCACTAAATTTTTCGATGAGGCAAAAACCAAATTCGGAGGAATCGATATTGCAATCAATACTGTAGGTATGGTACTTAAAAAGCCCTTTACAGAAACTACAGAAAAGGAATATGATACGATGTCGGATATCAACTCTAAAGTAGCCTATTTCTTTTTACAGGAAGCGGGAAAAAAAGTAAACGATAGTGGAAGGATTTGTACGATTGTAACCTCACTTCTTGCGGCTTATACGGGATTGTATTCTACATACGCAGGGATGAAGGCTCCGGTAGAACATTTTACACGGGCTGCTTCCAAAGAATTTGGTGCAAAAGGAATTTCTGTTACAGCAGTGGCTCCTGGACCAATGGATACTCCGTTTTTCTATGGTCAGGAAGCTGAGGATGCAGTTGCTTATCATAAGTCTGCATCAGCATTAGGAGGTCTTACGGATATTAAAGATATTGCTCCTTTGGTAGAGTTTTTGGTAACTGATGGATGGTGGATTACCGGGCAGACTATTTTTGCAAACGGAGGTTATACTACCAGATAATATGCATTGATACAAACGTTTTATTTGATTGAGAATTGATTTTTCAATTCTCAATTTTTATTCGTTTTAAAATAATGGATTTGAGAATCTGTAATTTATGTTTATTATGCATGAAATCGGAGGTTAAAGTTTGTTAATAATGAAAAAAGCTATATATTTGCAACCACAATAACGGAAGTGAATCCTTTCAGAGTTGTAAAAGATCCGGTAGTTCAGCTGGTTAGAATGCCGCCCTGTCACGGCGGAGGTCGCGGGTTCGAGTCCCGTCCGGATCGCACAAAATTAAAAGCTACAAACATTGTTTGTAGCTTTTTTGCTTTTTATATAAAATAGGTTATTTCAAAATCAAAACTGGTTGACTTGCGTTTTGGTAAATTCCTTCAGAAATACTTCTGTTAGCTAAATAATAAAGGAAACTGTGCTTACCTGGCAATGCAATAACGAGGTCGGTTTTATTTAATGATGCAAAGGATAAAATGCCGTTGATAATATTTTCGTCAAAAGAGTAGTGGATACTGTTCGGAATATCATTTAAATTTTCATGGATATATTTTTCAAGCTCTTCTTTTCTGGAGTTTGTTACAGAGCTATTTTTTTTATTGATATTTAAAAGAGATAAATGAATGTCTTTTTGATGAATAATCGATTTGTAATGGAACAATCTGTCTAATTTTGTAATGCTTTCAACATCGCAAGGAATTAATATATTCTTGATTGGGGTATATGTATAGCTGTTCGGAACAATTAAGGTTTTTATAGGGCTGGTTCTTGCTATGTCTATTATATTTTGCGAAATGAAACTTTCGGTTACAGATGCTTTGTCATCACTGCCTAAAATAATTAGTTCAACGTTTTCCTGATTTTTTATAATATCATTAATACTTCTTATTAATGACATATCGGTAGTTGCTTTCGAAACCTTTATTTCAGGTGATTTTTCAAGAATAATTTGGCTAAGTTTTTCTAATAATTCTTCTGTGTCTTTCAGTATAATATTGATGCTTTCTTCATTGACGAAAGAATGTCCTTCCGCGATGTGCAGGTATTCGAATACAGATTCATTATTGGTCTTTAAAAGGATGATATGATCATATCCGTATTGCTTTGCCCAGTCTGCAGAAATTTTCACTGCGTTTTCGGTGGTTGATGTTGTGTCAACAGGTACAAGTATTGTTCTCATTTCGTAAAGATTTTAGCCTTTAAGAGCCTTTTATTTGTTAAGATTGGTCGTCATTTGTTTAATGAGGAGCAGAGCATTGGTGAGATCTTCTTTGTGAATATCTCCTGCGGCTTTTTCATACAGTTCAAGAGCCCATGGATATAATTCTTCCATAAGTTTTTTTCCACTTTCTGTAAGAAAGATCTGTTTATTTCTTCGGTCATTTTTATTTTCCATTCGCTCTACAAATCCTCTTTTTGTAAGATTATTAACCAGATAGGTTATGCTTGATTTATCCTTGCTTATTTGGTTGCTTATTTCTTGTTGGTTTATTCCGTTATTTCTCCAGAGAATTCCAAGAATTTCAATAAGTTCAAAAGAAAGAGACGGATCATATTCATTGATTCTCATCTGAATTTTCTGTCTCAATGTACTTTTCATCTCACTCATTGCTAACCCAAGTTCCAATGCTAATTGAGAAATGTTTTGATTTTGCGAGGGAATCATTTTAATTATTAATTTTTAAATCACTCATTCATACAAATATACCTAAAATTAGTTTAAATTAAAACTAATTTATAGTTGAAAATTCCTGTTATTTAAAAAGAAAATTCAGATAAATTTTTTTGTGACGGAAAAGAATTGGAGAAATGAGAGAATCTAAAAAAGATAGATTGAGACCGATCGAAAGACAAGTGAAACGAAGATGATTGTTTACTTTATAGTAAATGAATGTTAAGAAACCGGGTATCAGCAAATTAAAAGCAGGCGATATTCTCCATCGTTTTCTACAGGTGCACGATGAATACACGGTAAAACCTTTTGTTCAGGATGATCTACAGCTAATCTCCAAAGATGGCCTGTTCCTAAATTTATAGGTTGAGCATTCGGTTTAGGTTCATAATGAAGATCAAAAAAGTATTCCTTTAAAAAGTCTTCAAATTCTTCTTCCGGACCATCATGCAGCTCTTTAAGCTTTTTTCTGATTTCTGGAATCAGTATTTTCTGAGTTGCCTGATCATTAGGTAAAATATCACTGGAAGTACCATGATATGTACACAAAAAAGTATCTGTTCCCACAGGAGAGCGATCAACATGGTAAGAATAAACATCTGTTGAAATGAAGCTGAATTCCACATCCCGTTCATAATTTTTAAGTAAATTAAGGGTAGGAGATGCTCCAAAATCAGTTAATAATTGTAGGTCATTCAAAATAATTTTTCTTGCATTATGTCCGTTTTCTGAAAGCTGCAGCTTTAAAAGATTTTCAGTGGAAACTTCAGTAATATTGCCTTTTAATTGAAGTTTAGAGGTGATTTCTTTAAAATCTCCCACTAAATTCCTTTCCCAGCAAATAGCATTCACGGTTCCTTCAAAATTGGTATTTACAAGATCAGAAAATGAAGAAACTACTCCAATTTGATCTTTGCCAGAAAATGTATTGATCATATATTAAAAAATGTACTTATGTAATTTTATGCAAAAATAGTGAACAAAGACAAGTCTTATCTGGATTTTATTAATACAATCAAATAATTGTTTTGACTTTATTCTTATCTGATGTAATGTATTTGACTATCAATGAAATGTAAAATACCTGCATGAATTATTATTTTATATTAAATGAATCAAAGCGTACAATTGATAAGGAAAAAATATTTTAAATTGATGAATTCTGAGTAAATATTTCGTATTTTTAACAGATAAGTGAACAATATTCAAATAGCAATATTTGATATTATGAGAAAGACTTCTTTAAATATTTTTGAGTTGAATAGTCTGTTTATTAGGTTTTAGGTCTGATATTTGTAGTGGACAGATCAACTAAATGGCGAATTTTATTTATGAGAAAAAACACAACATTGAAAAGATCATTTTTATACACTATTGTATTGACGTTGCTTTTGGTTTCATGTAAAAAAGAAATTGAAAAAGTAAACGATACTATTCAGGGGACCGCCGATTCTATCGTCGAGACTTCGGCTGCAGAAGAAGATTCTGTAAAGAAAGAACCCGTTGTTCAAAAAGAATCTTTGCCGCCCGCAATGCAGGAGGATGGTTTTTATAATGCTTTTATTTTCCCAAAAGATAAAAAACTGAAAGATTCTTTATTTTCTGTTTTTAATAAAAAGTATACAGAAAAAGAACGCTATGCCATCTTTGCACTGAACAGACTAGACGCAAAAAATAAATGGAATGCAGATACTTTGGTTGTTCCTGCTAAAATAGATACGACTTTAATGGAATACGCACCGTTTCCTATGCAGTTGGATGTATTGAGTCCTGTAAAGAAATTTGTAGTGTTTTCTTATCCTATTCAGGCGTATGGAGTGTATTCTAACGGAAGCCTGGTAAAATGGGGACCAACAAGTATGGGGAAAAAAGCAGCACAAACGAAGAGAGGACTTACGTTTGCCAACTGGAAAAAGAAACTGGCAATTTCCACCGTCAGCAGTGAATGGAAATTACCTTATAATTTTAATATATTCAATCTGGATGGGATTGGATGGCATCAGTATGATCTTCCTGGTTATCCGGCGTCTCACTCCTGTTTAAGATTATTAATGAAAGATGCGCAATGGCTGTATTCCTATGCGGATACATGGGTTTTAAATCCGGGAGGTGCTACAACCAAAGCTAAAGGTACAGCAGTGTTGGTTTACGGGGATTACAAATGGGGAGGAAGAAAACCATGGAGAAAGCTACTGGATGATCCTAATGCCAATAATATTTCTGTAGAGGAAATGACAAAAATGATTGAACCGAATATTGAGAAAATAGTAAAAGAACAGGATAACCGACAAGTTGTGGTGGACTCTATCAAAACAGCAAAAGCTGTTGTTGAGCAAATGCCTGAAAACCCTAAAACACAATCTCCTTAATTATTCTTTTCTTTCAAATTGTAAGGTAGACTCTTCAGCAAATCTTCTTAATTTCTGCATTTCTTCTTTACCTTTATGCTGACCAAATCTGGCGGCAGCATAGGTGAGTCCAATGCAAAACAACATTAGGAAAGAAGCATTGAGTGCCCACGGAAATTCGTGGCTGTGGATTTGATTTTCTACATAATGCATAGTGAAAAAAGTCATCCAGAGAATAGAAAAAGAAAAATATAAAAACATAAAGAAAGTCCAAACCGCAGAACTAGGTCCGAAAATACCTCGTATTGCGGTTTTTTCATCTTCTATTTCTACCCTTAAAGATAATCTTGGCTTCCAGTAATTATCGTATTTAGTTATCGCATAAATTGTAGCAACTTCATGATTGATGTTTCCGGAAAATTCATCTTTGTGTTCGGAGAGATATTGTTTCAGGCTCTTAGCATATTCTTCCTTACTGAGATGCGTAAACATTTTGAATCTGGGTCTGGTTCTTATTTTGTCTAAAGTAGTTTCTTCTGTATTCATATTATTCTTGATAGGGGATTGGGTCTTCTAGGTCAAAACTTAAGGTCATTTCCTTATTATTTCTTTCAATCTGCATATTGATGGTTTTTCCTTCTTCAGATTTCATCATTTCCATGATTTTCTCCATCGTCATATCTATTGTTTTTTTTCCGTTTATGCTGATCAGTCTGTCGTCTTTTTTCAATCCGGCTTTGTAAGCAGGAGAATCTTTTCGGACACCGGCAATGGCGAAAATAGGTTTTAAAACAAAATTATATTGCAAGCTGTTGTTGATGACTTCAATTCCTCCGGTGGGTGTATCTCTGTTTTTTGTGGGTAGACTTACAATATCTTTAGACCATTCCATGCCATCTTGCCGGAAATCAAGACCGCTCATGTTGAAATGAAACGGGTCATTGAAATTTCTGTTTTTTCTCAGATAAAGTTTCTGATTGGCATAATCGAAAACTACGGTAAAACGTCTCAGAATATCACCTCCAACAGAGCCTTTTCTGTCTTCAACCATATTCACATGCTGAATAGAATATTCATCAGGCATAGCTGTAAGTGGTTTTTCAAACTTAAAATTCCCTAAATAAAAATTATGAATTCTGCTTCTTTTTCCATAAATGTCACCATTAAATCCTCTTCCCAAAAAATCATCAATATTGGGTCTGTTATAAACAAAATTCTTGATGAGGGTAGGAAAGAGCCAGATGGCATCACTGTTTCCAAGATCTATTAATAATTTAGAATCTTTCTTTTCGTTCGTCATTTCTACACCTGCGACAATGTAAGGTTTGTTTTTTTCAACAGTAATATCTAGGACATCAAATTTTCTTATCTTTTTTTTAAAGAGCCTTTCATCATTGTATATGGTAATTTTCTTCGATAAATAGTCAATTACTATTGGATGATTTTTAAAAAAGTGATAACCGATAATTCCGTTAACGGGAATTCCGATATGAGATGAAATATTAAAATCCTGATCTGTTATTATATACAGTGTTGAACTGTAGTTTACGTAATCTTTTCCTATTCTGGCAATGTTGTTATCTGAACGAAAACCGTCAATACTCGCACTACCTCCCAAACCTGAAAGTCTTATTTTTTCAAGATTGGCAAGCTTTAATTCTTTATTTTCAAGACTGAAAATAGAGGTTTCCGCAATTCCGGTATCCAGGAGAAAGGTTAAATCGGCCCCGTTTACATTGACCGGAATAAAAATCAGATTATTGATTAACTTAAACGGAATCACCGTTTTTTGAGTATTCTGTATTTCAAATGAATTCTGAGCATTCATCAAAATGCTGAACAAAATCATCACTATAGAATACCAGTATTTCATATAATGAATTTAGTGAATTTATCCTTATCATAAATAAAAAACATTCCCAAATGTGAGAATGCTTGCTAATTGTTTATTTATGGTGAAATATTTTTGAGATTTTCTTAATTTACTTTGAAAAGAAATCCATGAGATCCATATAATTTTTCTGATTAACGCCATGTCCACTCATGTATTCCCTGAACGTAAAGTAACAGCTTAAATCATAAAGAAGATCTGCAGCCTTTCTTCCCCATTCCAGAGGAATTACAGCATCATCTGTTCCGTGTGAAATAAAGAAACGCAATTTTTCCAGCTTCTTTTTATCTTTTACAATATTGGTTAATAGCTTATCTTCAGGATAGCTGCTTAAACAAGCTATATAATTGAATAAATCCGGATATCTTAAAGCTAAAGAATAGCATAAAATCCCTCCCTGGCTGAAACCGCAAAGATGAGCTTTAGCATCAACAATGCCATAAAGGTTGATAATTTTTAGAATGTTTTCTAAAACGGTTTGTAAAGATTCTTCAGCCTGAGCAACATCTATAAAATTTTCAGCATTATTAAAATCTATATCAAACCAGGAAAAGCCTTCAAACTGAGTATTTCTGGGAGCTCTGAAACTTACAATGATCCAGTCTTTGGGAAGGGTTTCTCTGAAGCTGAAAAGATCTTGTTCATTGCTTCCGTATCCATGCAGCATAAAAAGTATTGGGGTACTGGAAGTTATATTTTCGGGTTCTCTTACGATGTAATCTAAATTCATAAAAGCAAAGATAAATAATTAATCAAATGGATTTTGATTGGAAATTATGATTGTACAGATAATTAATTTCTTAAAGATTTAATCATGTCTCACAAAGCTAAGTTAACTCGATATACAGGTTTTACTGATTTGATATTTTTTGCAAATCTTTGTTGGAAAATTTTCATAAAAGTTATTTTTATATTGATAAAAAGCCTATATTTGAAACATAAAAATTTATTTGGAGAAATGAAGCAATTTTACAAATCAAAAAATTTACTTAAACTTTCTTTTTTATTTGCTGTATTATTTTCAGTAACTGTAGTGGTTAATTCTTGTAAAAAAGACGACGATGATGGATACGTAGATCATGTTGTTCAATTTGAAACAAAAATAACACCTGGTGGAACAACTCCACCAACCGCTCCTATTCATATTTTTAAAACAATTGTTACTCAGGTAGGAACCAATCAACAAACTCTTTATGATACTGAAGGGTTAACTTGGTCAAGTGGAGAATTTTTTGTGAATTCTAGTCAATCACAATTAAATTTTGCAGCGAATGCAAATCTTCCAAATCCTGACTCTAAGCTAACTGTTACCATCTGGATTGATGGCGAAGTTGCTGAAACAGCTACCGTAACAGGAAACGGAGTGAAAAGTGCTGCTGTAGCGCATAGCTTCTTAGAATTATAAAATTATTTTTTATTATATCTGAAAGAACCACCTGAAAAGGTGGTTCTTTATTTATCAATCATATTGTGCTGAATGGCCAAGCTTATGAGTTCCGTAGAATTTTTTGCCTGAAATTTCTGTAATAGGTTTTTTCTGTGCGTATCTACCGTTAAAGGACTTAGAAATAATTCGTCTGCAATCAAAGCACTGGTTTTTCCTTCAGCAACCAATTTTAAAATTTCTTTTTCCCTTTTTGTCAGTCTCGGTGTTGCCATTACTGCATGTGAAAGCTTGCTTATAATGTGTTTTGTCTCATTACAGAAAACAATATTTCCGGAAAGAGCCCCTTTCAGGCACTCTATAAGCTCATTTATAGAAGTGTTTTTTAGTAAATATCCGCTTGCTCCGTTTTGGATACATTGCATGATAATGCTTCGTTCAGACCGGTTGCTGAACATGATGACGGATATATTGGGAACTGTTTTTTTTATTTCGTTACAGAGTTCAATGCCACTGCAGTCTGGCAAAGTAATATCCAGAAGAATAATATCTACGGGATTGGTTTTTATAAAATTGATGATCTCCGAACCGGTTGTAAAGCTTTGTGAAACATGAAAATAGGATTGATTACCAAGCATCATTTTCAGTCCCTCGATCACAATAGGATGATCATCTACAATAACGATATTTATTTTTTCAGTCTGCATGCGTATTAAGTTCAATGTTGATAGTTGTTCCTTCGTGATCGGAACTGATTTCCATTTTTCCTTTCAGGTAATCAACTCTATTTTTTAAATTTCGGAGTCCGAGACTTTTTGTTTTCTCTTCGCTGTTTTTTGCAAACCCTTTTCCGTTGTCTTCAATCGTAATGAAGAAATGGTCTTCAGACTGCGAGCATTGAAGTAAAATATTATTGGCTCCTGAATGTTTTACCGCGTTAGCTAGGAGTTCCTGTACAATTCTGTAAATATTAAGCTGGATATTAAGCGGCAGTTTTTTTTCAATATTGATCGGTTGAAAATCAATATCAAGATCTTTTCTGATATAAAACTCACAAAGGTCATTTAAGGCCGTTTCCAGACCGAAATTTAGCAGGGATTCAGGCATCAGGTTTCTGGCAACATGACGAAGTTCTGCCACAGAATTGTCCAACTGAGAGAGTATTCTGTAAAACTCTTTATCTTTTTCAGGACTCAGATGATGGGAAGACCAAGTTGAAAAATTAATTTTTACTCCGGCAAGCATTCCACCCAACCCATCGTGAAGATCTCTGGCAATACGCTCCCTTTCCCTCTCTTCTCCTTCAAGAATGGCTTTTGTAAGAGTTAATTCTTCTTTTTGCTTTATATCAGTGATTTTTTGCTGGAGATTGATCTCTTTCTGCTCAGATATTTTTCTGTTTTTTCTATAAATGATAAAGAAGAAAATAAAAAAGATAATTAACAATAACAATGCAAGACTAAGTCCCATCAAATAAGAGTTTTTCTTACTTACCTCCAGTTCTCTTTGTTTTTTTTCGGCATTCAGATTGGCTATTTTTTTCTCTTTTTCTGCGGTATTAAACTTAGCTTCAATTTTATTGATTTCTAATTTTACACTTTCCGTATTCAGACTGTCATTAAGTTTAGAATACTTCTGTTCCCACAACAACGCTTCCTTAGAATTTCCCATCTCTTCATTAAGTGCGGAAAGCTGTTTATAGATCGCTTTTCTATTATTAAGGTCTGAAGCTAAAGATTGTTCAGCAAGAATATCTTCAAGAGTTTTCTTAGCCTCATCATACCTTTTCAATTTTTTTAAAATATCATATTTATTAAAATAAAACATTTGAGCCAATAAGTTCTGACCGAATTTCATAGAATAAAAAATACCTTTCTGAATAACGGGCAGTGCCTCTTCATTTCTTTGTTTTGTAATCAGGAAAAGGGTTTTTCCGTAATAATAAAAAGCATTGGCTGAAGATTCAGGATAGGGTTGTATCATTTTTTCGGCCTTATCAAGACAGTTTTTGGCTTCATCTCCTTTGGCCTGATAACAGAAATTACTGGCAGAATTGAGATACGTATAAAATAGCTCAGAAGAATTAGGATATACTTTTTCTAATATGCTTAAGGCTTTTTTGTTGTAGTTTCCTGCTTTTTCGAACTCTGCATTATAAGTAAGAATAATGGCGAGCTGTGTATATAAAAAACCTAAGCTTTTGCTATTTTCATACCTTTCAACCAAAGGAATACTTTTTTCAAGGATTATTTTTAGTAAAAACGGGTATCCTTCCTTATTTTTTTGCGTCACTCCATAGCTGTACCATGCAAGAGCCTGTAAAAAAGCTGATTCTTCAGTTTTAAATTTTGATAATTCTTTAATCGAACGCTGATAAGAAGCTGCTGCTTTTTCTTTATCATGATCCAGATTATACTGACCTTCAAAATAAAAATATTTGGCGATAAGATAAGGATTGTTTTGAGTCAGTTTCTTTCCTTGTTCAAGATATTTCTTGCTGAGAGAAGCGTCTGTATTCCTGTAATAATTTGATAAAAGAAAAGAAGATTCGGCAACAGACTGCGGATTCGCTTTTGTAGTGACTACATGTTTTAAACTGTCTAAATAAGGCTTTTCATTAAGTGGAATGATCTGCTGGGCCTGTAACGTAAAAGATATTAATATACTTAATAAAATAAGTAGTCTGTTCATGAGTTGCTGATTCGGTTGTTGAGAACGTTGATTTTATAAAACGCCCAATTTAACTAAAAAAAACAGCATAAAAAATACCAGGATTTAGGTATAAAAAAATACTGGTTTTTTAGGATTGATACGTTAAACATCTACTGATAGCTTTGCAGATACCAAATCACTAATCATAGAATATTTATCAAGTAGCAAAATTTAACAAAAAAACTTATGAAAAAAATGAAAATCGTTCATGTCTTAAAAGGAACTTTTATGGTCGTAATGACAACCCTGTTTATTGGACTGGTTGCATCATGTAAAAATGATGATGACGACAATATTCCGGGGTCAGGAAAATCGCATAAAGTTGTCTTTAAGGCAATTGCTTCTTCAGGAAGTGACATTAATGTAGCAGTGTATGGAATTGATGGGAATACGACCTCAGCAAGCAGCCTTAGCGGAACAACCTGGTCAAGTCCGGAGGTGACGGCTGAAGCAGGAGCGTATAGTGCGAATGTTGCGGTAAGTGCTACCGGAGCTAATGGATCCTCTACCTTAAAAGTTCAGATCTGGGTAGACGGAGAACTGAAAAAAGAAGGGACTTCTAGTGGTCAGGTTCTGTCGGCATCTGCAGGATATGCTTTCTAAATATAAAAAAACAAAATTTTATGATGAAAAAAGCGGCGAGATTTATCTCGCCGCTTTTTATTTATATATTATTTGAAAATATTAAATCACTTTTACAATGAAGTAACTTTTCTTTCCTTTTTGTAAAAGAAGAAATTTACCGTCAATTAAATCACTTTCATTGGCTGTATATACTTCATTTACCTTTTGTTTATTTACAGAAATTGAGTTTCCTTTCAACTCTCTCGTTGCTTCACTTTTAGACTTTAAGAAGCCAGATTTTTCAGAAAGAAGATCTACGATATTTACACCTAAAACGTCATCTTTTGCCACTTCTTTTTGAGGAACCCCATCAAAAACTTCAAGGAAAATTTCTTCATCAAGACTTACCAGATCTTCTGCAGTTGAGCGCCCGAAAAGAATTTCAGAAGCTTTCAACGACTTTTCATATTCTTCTTTTCCATGAACCCATACTGTTACTTCTTCCGCCAGTTTTTTCTGAAGTTTTCTTTCATGTGGAGCAGCTTTGTGCTCTTCAATTAAAGCTTCAATCTCTTCTTTTCCTAAGAAAGTATAAAATTTGATAAATCTTTCTGCATCAGCATCCGTTGCGTTTAACCAAAACTGGTAGAATTTATATGGCGAAGTTTTCTTTTTATCTAACCAATAGTTTTCTCCGCTTTCAGATTTTCCGAATTTTGAACCATCTGCTTTCGTAATCAAAGGAACAGTTAATGCAAAAGCTTCTCCCTGAGCTTTTCTACGGATCAATTCGGTACCGGTTGTGATGTTTCCCCATTGATCGGAACCTCCCATCTGAAGCTTTACATTATTATTTTGGTATAGATGTAAAAAGTCATATCCCTGAATCAATTGATAAGTAAATTCCGTAAAACTCATTCCTTCCGCTCCGGATTCTCCTGAAAATCTTTTTTTCACAGAATCTTTCGCCATCATATAATTTACGGTAATATTTTTTCCCACATTTTTTGCAAAATCAAGGAAGGAAATATTTTTCATCCAGTCATAATTGTTAACCAATTCTGCTTTGTTAGGCTCATTTCCGGAGAAATCTAAAAATCTTGAAAGCTGATTTTTCAGACAATCCACATAGTGAAGAAGAGTGGCTTCATCCAAAAGATTTCTTTCTGCAGATTTTCCTGAAGGATCACCGATCATCCCTGTTGCACCTCCAACTAAAGCAATAGGCTTGTGACCGTGCTGTTGAAAGTGGGCTAGAATTTTTATCTGAATAAGACTTCCGATATGCAAAGAATCAGCTGTTGGATCAAACCCAATATACGCAGTAGTTACCTCTTTATTCAGTTGCTCATCGGTTCCGGGCATCATATCGGCAAAAAGACCACGCCATTTTAGTTCTTCTATAAAGGAATTCATTGATTTTTTTCTTTAAAATTTTACAGTGCAAAGATAATAAATTCAGGGGAATAAGGCCAAGAAGGAGGAGAACAAAGGATGATGTTTAAAAACGGATTGTTTTCAAGATCATAAAATTACGGTCTTATGGTTTCCATATTGTAGTCTTTTTTACGATTTATCTTATTGTCATTTTGTTTAAAATCCATTATATTTGTTAATAATGAACGACGAACAATTATTCCTGCTTATAGGGAAAGCAAAGGAAAAAGATCAAAAAGCTCAGACCAAGCTCATCAACATCTTTTGGGTTGATGTTTTTTCTTTTGTGATGAAAAAAGTAAGGGATGAAAACGATGCAGATGAAATCACGGTGAATGTCTTTTCAAAAGTGCTGTCGAAACTGGAAATGTACGATCCTCATTTTCAGTTTAAAACCTGGATTTTAACCATTGCTCAAAATACCATTATCGATTTTTGGAGAAAGAAAACCAGAGACAATCAGGATCCTACGGAGAATTTGGATGAAGTAAAAAATCAGTATGCAAAATCTCCCGAAGAACTCATGATCTCTGATGAAGAACAAAAGAAAATCATTAAAGCGATCGAATCTTTAGATGCCAATTATCAGGATATTATCCGATTGAGATTCTTTGAAGAAAAGAGCATTAAAGAAATTGCTGAAGAACTGGGAATTTCTGTTGCCAATACTAAAGTACGTGTGATGCGGGCAAAAAAGGTCTTAGCCGAATTGCTGAAAAATAACGAATTCGAGGATAATTAATTATAAATAAACCTTTTCCTTGGTTTTAGGAAGCATGATTTCTATTCTTTCCTTTTCATTTCTGTTCTGAAGATTTAATTTGATTCCTTTTTTAATAAAAGTTTCCTTTTTAGAGCTTCCATATTCTTTGGTGTTTTCCACTTCTTTATCAAAATTAATTTGCCCTGTTGAAAGATTAAAATCAACGTCAGTCCAGTATTCTTCAGGTTTTCCGCTGCTTGATGAATGACCTATCAGCTCAAAACGTCCGTTCTGAAATCTGTATTTATCTGTATATCCCCATTTCCAGCTGCTTCCGCCGGCTTGGGTGATTTCTAATATTCCTTTTTTAATTTCCGAACTTTGATAAGGATCGCCCATCATTCCGCCTTCGCCACTTTTAAGGATGGCATTTCTTGATTTTTCTAAAACGGTCCATTTTCCATTTACTTTTTTCAGAATCTGAATTTCACGGATGGTTCCAAAATCAGTACTGTCTTTGGTATTGTAAATAATAACCTTTTCAGGAATTTTGTCACCGTCCAGATCTCCATCAACTGTTTCTATAACTGTTGAACCTTTGGGCTGAAATTCTTGTTGGGCAAAACAAAATGTACCGAAAAGCAGGGATAGGATGCAGAATGTCGTCTTCATAAAATATTTTGAGTTTTAAAATTACAAAATTATCTGTTTCATCAATGTCTGTCTTTGATTGTTTCGATAAAAAAATCACTAACTTTGAACCTCAATTTGAGAAATAAATGGAAAATTTAGTTCAAGATACTACCGTTCAAAAACCAAAATGGATTCGTGTAAAACTTCCTACCGGAAAAAATTACCGGGAACTGAGAACCTTGGTTGATAAATATAAATTAAATACAATTTGCCAGAGTGGAAGCTGCCCGAATATGGGTGAATGTTGGGGAGAAGGAACAGCTACTTTCATGATTCTTGGAAATATCTGTACAAGAAGCTGTGGGTTTTGTGGGGTAAAAACCGGAAAACCAATGGATGTAAATTGGGATGAGCCTGAAAAAGTAGCGCGTTCTATCAAATTAATGAAGATCAAGCACGCTGTTTTAACTTCAGTTGACCGTGATGATCTGAAAGATATGGGTTCTATTCTTTGGGGTGAAACTGTAAATGCCGTAAGAAGAATTTCTCCAGGAACCACAATGGAAACGCTTATTCCGGATTTTCAGGGGATTACAAAACATCTTGACCGATTGGTAGAAGTCGCTCCTGAAGTGATTTCTCACAATATGGAAACGGTAAAACGTCTGACAAGAGAAGTGAGAATTCAGGCAAAATATGAAAGAAGTCTTGAAGTTCTTAGATATTTGAAAGAAGCGGGACAAAGAAGAACAAAAACCGGTGTAATGCTAGGTTTGGGGGAAACTAAAGATGAGGTTTTCCAGACCATTGAAGACATTAGAAATGCCAATGTGGATGTTATTACTTTAGGACAATACTTGCAGCCGACAAAAAAACATCTTCCTGTAAAAAAATTCATTACTCCTGAAGAATTTGATGAGTTTGGAGATTTTGCAAGAAGCTTAGGTTTCAGACATGTTGAAAGTTCGCCTTTAGTGAGAAGTTCTTACCACGCAGAAAAACATATTCATTAAAATAGAATCGCTTCAGGAATGAAGCGATTTTTTATTGATAAGAAGTCAGCAAAGAAAGTTGTGAAAGTTTCTTGTCATTCTGAATGAAGCAAAGCGTAATGAAGAATCTGTAAAATATTTTAGATTCCTCCTTTGTCGGAATGACAGTTATATGGATTCAACAATATTGCTCAGATGTTTTTTCTTAAATTCTGAAGGCGTTTTTCCTGTATGATGCTTAAATAATTTATTGAAATAAGAGAGACTTTCAAATCCCACATGAAAACAAACTTCTGTCACAGACTCATCTTTTAACAAGAATATTTGTGCCTGATTGATTCTGTAGTTATTTACAAAATCAGTAAAAGTCATATTAGTCTGCTTTTTAAAATAACGGCAAAAAGCCGGAGTGCTTAAACTTACAGTTTGTGCAATCTCATTTACGTTTGGCTTTTTATCATAATTCTCATGAATATAGCTGTAAATGGTTCCCATTCTGATTTTGTCATTTAAAAACCATTTTATCCGGGTGTCTTCGCTATTGAGTTCTTTTACTTCGGTAGAATGGGCAAGAATCTGCAAGATTTCCATCAAACCCATTAAAGATTCAAAAGCATTCTTATCCTTAATATTGTGAAGCTTCTCAACAACGGCTTGTTTGGTTTTTCCTGAAAAAGAAAGTCCAAGATAGGATCTTTCCAATAATTTTTTGATCGTTTCAAATTCAGGAATGCTCAGGATGAGATCATGAAGAAAGTTTTCTCTCATCTGTAAAACCAGCTGCTTACATTCGGTCTGAATTCCATAATCAAAATTAAGGTGGGGAACATTGGAGCCAATTAAAAGTAAATCACTGTCTACAAAGCTGGAAATATCTTTTCCCACATGACGGATTCCCTTTGATGCTTCTACGTAAACAAGCTCAATTTCAGGATGGTAATGCCAGAAAAAGCAATTTTTGAGAGAAGGCGAAAAAAGCTTGAAAGACTTATCTTTTTCAAACTCTATAATTTCTTTCTGAATTTTCATTTTGTCCTGATTTGATTATTTACGAGTGTAAAATTAAATAAAAAGGTTAATATAGAGCAAATTAATATCATCAGAGTGGAAGTTAAAACCATATTTTCTTTCGATTTTTGCATTTTCAAATTAGAATCGGTTATTGTCACCGGTTCTTTCTAAAAATTCAAAAAGGTATAAGAGATATGGGACTGGATAAAAGAATTTTGCCGCTTGCAATAGGAGGTTTGGGAATTGGAACGACTGAATTTACGGTGATGGGACTCCTTCCTGATATTGCGAAATCGCTTCAGATCTCGATTCCTGAGGCAGGACATTTAATTTCTGCTTATGCAATGGGGGTTGTAATCGGAGCACCTATTTTAATTGGATATTCTGTGAAATTTCCTCCTAAAAAAGTGTTGATCACCTTAATGGTCATTTTCACCTTATTCAATGCTTTATCGGCAATTGCACCCGATTATACAACCATGTTAATTATCAGATTCCTGTCCGGATTGCCACATGGTGCATTTTTCGGTGTGGGAACGGTAGTTGCGGCTAGAATGGCAGGAAAAGGAAAAGAAGCATTCTATATTTCTTTAATGTTTACAGGACTTACGGTGGCCAACCTTGCCATGGTTCCGTTGGTTACTTACATCGGTCATACTTTCCATTGGAGATGGTATTTTGCGATTGTAGCTGTAATTGGGCTATTAACTTTAATTTCATTAAAACTATGGCTGCCTGTCTTGGAAAGGAAAGAAGACAGTCACTTTTTGGAAGAACTTAAATTTCTTAAGACCAGACAGTCTTGGCTGGTTCTGTTGATCACAGCAATAGGTTTTGGAGGGTTATTTACATGGTTCAGCTATATTACGCCTTTAATGACGATTGTAGCGGGAATCAAAGAAAGTCAGATGGCTTATGTAATGGTACTTGCAGGAGGCGGAATGGTGGTTGGAAATCTTGTTGGAGGATATATTTCCGATAGAATGAGTCCTGAAAAGACCTGTATATTATTAATATTTTTAATGATGTCTGCATTAGCGGGAGTATTTTTTCTTTCAGACAATCAAACGGCAGCATTAATATTGACTTTTGTATGTGGAGCGTTATCGATGTCGGTTTCTGCACCAATCAATATCATGATGATGAAGGCCGCGCCTAAAAGTGAAATGATGGCGGCAGCTTTTATGCAGGCAGCTTTTAATATAGCGAATGCGATGGGAGCGTTCCTGGGAGGTATTCCTTTGGAACACGGATTGTCATTTAATTATCCATCATTGGTGGGAGTGGGAATGACGTTCATTGGATTGGTAATTGCTTTAAGATATAAATACCTATATGGTTCACAACAGCGGGACGAAGATGATCTTGCAATGGAATGTGTACCTGATAAATAACAAAAAGAGAAGCAAATTTGCTTCTCTTTTTTTATACTTATTATACTTCTACTTCATTGCCATTTTTGCACCAGTATAAAGCATTATAAAGATTTCCTTTTGGAAAAGACTTGAATTCGCCCGGCATCAGAACACTGAAAATCTCCGTAAAATTTTGGATTCCTTTTTTGTCTGTTACAATAGCGGCCCTGTTCCAGTTAACTAAATTTTTTAGTCCTAAAAGCGCATCCTCAAACCAGGCTCCTATAGTAAAATTATCTATATCTGTATCCAGATAAAGCAGATAATTGAGTTCATGAAAACGATCTACTTTTTGTTTTACTAAAGGAAATACAAGGTTTTCAAAATCTTCTTTCGTCACTTCTCCGGTTGCATTGAAAGCAGCAACATTCTCAGGAGCTTCTGGAATAATTGTTATCATATTTTTATTTTTTGGTGTTTGTTGTGAGATTTCCAGAACAAAAATTAAACCAATATTTAATTTCAGTAAAAAAATAAAAGAGGCTTGATTGTTGATAAGTTAAGAAAAAATAATCTTGTGGACCTTAAATCAAACGAACCATTCTGGCTTTTAAAAAACGGACTTGTACAATCATATCCTTCATTGAAATCGAATGAAGAATGCGAAATTTTAATTATCGGAGGAGGAATTACCGGAAGTTTAATTGCCCATCAAATGATAAAAGATGGTCACAAAACTATCCTTATCGATAAACGTGAATTATGCAACGGAAGTACTTCTGCAACCACCTCAATGCTGCAATATGAAATTGATATTCCTCTTTATGAACTGATTGAACAAATAGGAGAGAAGGGTGCTATAGGAAGCTATAAAGCCTGCTCTGATGCTATTGACAGGATTGAAAAGTTATCTAAAGAAATTAAATCTGAGGCTGGATTTAAAAGAAAGGAATCGCTGTATTTTGCTTCAAAAAAGAAAGATGTAGATTGGTTAAAAAAAGAATTTGAAGCCAGAAAAAATGCGGGTTTCAAAGTTAAATGGCTAGAACCTGAAGAGATTGTAAAAAGATTTGGTTTCGAAAATACCTATGGCGGAATTTTATCCAATCAGGGCGCAAGTATTGATGCCTTTAAATTTGCCCACGAATTATTTGAACTCAATACACGAAAAGGACTGAAGATTTTTGATAAAACAGAAATGGTGAAGGTGGAATATCATAAAGGTTTCAATATTGTCACTGTAGATTCAGGTTTTACAATTAAAGCAAAGAAAATAATCTATTGTATTGGCTATGAAAGCAAAGATTTGATCAAAGAAAATTTTGTGGATCTGAAAAGTACTTATGCTATTGTTTCGGAAATTACTCAGGAAAAATATAAAAATATCGACAATATGCTGGTTTGGAATACCGATGAACCTTATATGTATATGCGAACAACGGATGATGGCAGATTGCTGATCGGTGGAGGTGATGAGGATTTTTATGATGCCAAAAAAAGGGATGCCCTTTTAAACAAAAAAGAAAAAGAAATTCTTAAAACCTTAAAGAAAATAAAACCTGATTATAAGTTTTATACCGATTTTGTTTGGGCAGGGACTTTCGGAGAAACAAAAGACGGACTTCCGTATATCGGAACGCATGAAAAGTTTAAAAATTCCTACTTCGTTCTTGGTTTTGGGGGTAACGGAATTACTTTTTCTGTAATAGGAATGGAGATGACTTCGTTATTTCTGAAAGGTAAAAAGCATCAGCTTTCAAAATATTTTCAATTTAAAAGATAGACTTCGGCGGCAAAGCCGCCGCCGAAGCTTCAAAACTTACAGATTCATTAAACCTGTAACAAGACTCTAACATTATAAACTATATCCGTTTTTCTTTGTCAGCTCAAGAACCGACTTTTCTATCGCTTTTCCAAGGTCATCAGAACCTGAGCTTCCTCTTTTTTTCATTTCTTCATCAATGTAATTCTGGCGCTTCTTAGACAATTCTTCAATTTCTTTCTGAATTTTTTCACGTTCGGCAGATTTTGCGGCAACCGCTTTTGTGATTTCTTCTTTGCTCTTACCTTTGAGCTCTTTCGGAAGTTCTTCTTCTTTTACCGATGACATGAAATTAGCGTCTTTTTCGGCACGGTCCACCAAATCCCAGTGATCGTTTTTGTAAGCATTTTTCTTAGATTTGGCAACGGTTCTTTCCACGGCGTTAGAAACAGACTGAGCTTCTGCATTTCTGTCCTGTGCAGCCTGTTTTACCTTATATTCTGAACCATGACTTCCGTAATAGATATATGTATCGTTCAGTTTTGTATTACATTCAGAAATCCTTATATCATAAGGTGTTTCAATATAAATCACTTTTCTGTTGCTGTCGATGTTAAAATATTTTCCGCCTCCGAGTAAAGCCCCGTTTTGCCAGAAAGTCTGGATGCCTTCATTTCTGTCACCACAAAAGATGGTATTCGTATAAATATTCTTTCTTTTGACACTTGAGATCACATCTTTATAATTAATTTTTCCCTGATCAAAAGACTCATTTCCGACAATATAGATCAGCTTCATGCTTTTCTCGTTTCCGTCCCAGTTCAGATTAAGGGCTGCATCACGAATAACAGCTCCGCAATATTCACTTCCGCCATTCGTTCTTAGGGCAAAAAGCTTTTCCGAGATTAAATCCAGGTCTTGCGTCAACGGAGCAACCTGCCGGATATAATTTTCATCTTTCAGTCCGTCATTTCCATATTCATACAAAGCAATTTCCACTTGCGGAGCTTTTCCGTTATATTTTAAGGTAGTTAAAGTATTCACGATATTCCAAAGTCGGGATTTTGCCTGGTCGATCAGTCCGTCCATACTGTTGGAAGTGTCCAGAAGTAGTGCAACCTGAATTTTATTTTCTTTCAAAATAGCATCATAAGGTTTTGTTTGTACAAGACTTTGATGTTCTTTTCTATCGGTAGTTTTATTTTCGCAAATTCGATTGGATATATTGGGACTTAAAAAAACAGCGCCCAATATGAGTGTTAAAATTTTTGTAGTCATTGTAATGTTTTTTAGTTATCTGGTGTAGTATTGTATTTGTAGATCCTTTGGATATTTTATTTCATAAGAGAAATTTATTTTCTCTGAACCTCCGCTAATAATTGTTCTGTTCCAGAGCAGGCTTCCGGTCTTATCATCATAATTT